>CAYWBR010000044.1:0-22537 GCA_964456675.1 uncultured Bacteriovorax sp.
TGAAAAAATTAAAATCGCCAATACAAAAAGAAGTGACGAAGAGAAACAAGCCCTTAGTCATGCCCGCGAAATACGTAAAGATTTAATCATCGCTGACAATCCAGAGCTTAACCTAAGACTTTCTGATGAACAGATGAGCTGGCTAAATAGAATTCACATCGATGCTTACTGCTATCAATTTGTAAGAGTAAATGATGAAAAAATACCAGCAAAATGCAAAGAATATCCTGAAATACTCTACTCCACTGCTTTATCAAAAGGATCAGTTAAGGCCCAGGACGAGTATAAGAAAAAATGTGAAGATAAATACCTAAAAGGTTTAGAGAAGCTGGCTGCTAAATAAAATATAATTGAAGTATGTTGATATATATGCTCAAGAAATTTTAAGTTTATACCGAATAGAAATTTAGGAGTTTTAGCTATGAAATATTTTTTATCACTTTTGGCATTAAGTTCGATCTTTTTGGTGTCTTCTTGCGGAAAAGATAATAGCAAAAAACCACCTGCCGAAGTAAGCGCACTCTCAACAAATCAAACAGTCGCTGTTCAATGTGGCTGTACCAGCGAATATAAACCGATATGTGGTTTAAATACAAACGGCAATACGCAAACCTACGATAACGAATGTATTGCGAAATGTTTTAGTGCAACAACCCAGCACTACATGAGATGTGCTAAAGACCAGAGCGAATCGACTAAAGTTTGTTATTCAGGATTAACAAAATCTGAAACTGAAGCATTTCAAGTTCCCAATAGTATTTGGCCAGATTTTTATTATGGAGCTTGCGGGCAAAAACAAATGTAATCTTACTTAAGCCAATTCTTCATTTTTTCTTGAAATTCTAGAGCGCTAAAATCTATTGGACCATCATGGTATTCGATAATCTTTCCATTTTTTATAATGATCGTTACAGGAAGAGCATTTATTTCAAAGCTCTCTGAAATTTTACTTTTTTGATCTAAGATCATAGTAAACTCATTGGCTATTTTTAATTTCTTTTTTATTTTTGCCACTGACTTTAACTGATCGTCTTCATCGGTGTTGATTGCAAATATTTCTAAATCATCTGATTTAAAATTTTTCTTTAAACTCATTAATGAAGGTATTTCTTCTATACACGGCTGACACCAACTGGCCCAAAAATTTACTATTTGAATTTTTGCCTTTGACTTAGAGGGTACGACCTCGCTTCCATTTTCGTGCAACCATTTCGCTTGAGCATAGTTTTCTTCTAGTTTTTTGTTCTTACCAGGCTCAAGAGCTTTTACGCCAAGTTTGGCAACACTTTGTGCAAATGTACTCGTTTGTTCGTCAAAAAGTGCGTGAAGAATGAGAACACTTGAGAAAATAACTCCAAATACGGCAATAGGTAAAAATTTTCTCATGGGATTCTCCTTGAGTGATCAGCACTTAATACTAGAATAGAATATATGGAAACATTCGAGAAAAATCAATCCATTCATAAAAATCAAAAAGGACAATCTTTTTTAGAGTTTATCTTTGTACTTTTTACCATGATCACGCTATCAATGATTTTTATCCGTGGAATCAATGGAATGGTGGCAAAGCGCTGGGAAGTCATGGTTAAAATCATCGCTTCTCCCAACCAAAACGAAGTAGAATTAAATTAGAATTTAAATAAAGGGTTTTATCATGAATTTTATCTTGGCAATCGATCAAGGCACAACCGGTTCAACAGCTTGCCTTATAAACGCAGAAACTTTTGAATTTGTCGGGAAAGCAAATAAAGAATACCCACAAATTTATCCTCAACCTGGCCTTGTCGAACATAACTTAAACGATATTTGGGATACAGTGGGATTTACTGTTCAGAAGGTTTTAAAAGACTACAACGTTACTGCTCAGCAAGTTAAATGTATCGGTGTAACTAATCAGCGTGAAACGACTTGTGCGTTCAGCAAAAATGGAGTTCCTCTTCACAACGCAATCGTATGGCAAGATCGTAGAACGCACGCATTCTGTGATGAACTAAGAAAAAAAGGACTTAGTGAAAAAGTTAAAGAGAAAACAGGACTAACTATAGACCCCTACTTTTCTTCAACTAAAATGCATTGGCTTTTAAACAATTCTGAAAACATTAAAGCAAGTGCGCTAAAAAATGATTTACGCTTTGGAACTATTGATACCTTTCTTCTATATAAACTTACTGCCGGTGAAAGCTATAAAACCGATGCTTCAAATGCTAGCCGAACCATGTTGATGAATTTAAAAACTTTAAAATGGGACCAAGAACTTCTTGATTTATTCGGCGTAAAAGAATCTATGCTTCCTGAAATCACAGATTCATTTACAGTATTTGGGAAGACTAAAGGTCTTTCATTTCTTCCTGATGACATTCCTGTATCAGGAATTTTAGGTGATCAACAAGCCGCACTTTTTGGTCAAGCTGGTTTCAATAAAGGTGATTTTAAATGCACCTATGGAACAGGTGCATTTTTACTATTTAATACAGGTCCTGATTTACACTATTCCAAAAATGGGCTTTTGACGACAGTGGAATACTTACACAATGGGCAGGCTTGCTATGCACTTGAGGGATCAACTTATATTGCAGGAGCTGCCGTTCAATGGTTACGAGATAACTTAAAACTCATTGGTAAAAGTTCTGAAATTGAAACTCTTGCTAACGAAGTTAAAAACCTTTCAGAAATGGAAAATATTTTATTTCTCCCCTTCTTCACAGGGATTGGTTCACCATATTGGCAAGCTGAAGCTAAAGCTGCACTAGTGGGCCTAACTCGCGATACTAAAAATGCACATATCGCACGCGCCTGTCTAGAAGGTATCAGTTTATCAATTAATGATTTAATAGAAGCAATTCGAAAGGATACACAGCTGCCAATTGGTGAAATAAGAGTTGATGGTGGCGCCGTAGAAAATAATTTATTATGTGAAATTCAAGCAAGCATTTCCAATTTAAAAATCATTCGACCTAAAGTCATTGAAACCACCGCCTATGGCGCGGGCCTTGCCGCCGCTATTGGATGTGGGTTAATTAATTTCTCCGATATAAAAAAGCTATGGAAAGAAGATCGAATTTTTACAGGCGTTAACTCTTGGAGTGAGTACTACAACGTAAAAAGAAATCAATGGAAAATGATGATTCATCGCTTATACTTATAATTGATCTGATCCCAGTAATAGGAAGAAGTTTTTATTTTGGAGATTATTCGCACATTGTAATTATTATTATCATTTTGTAATAATGCTGAAAAAAAGCATATGTCTTTTTCTTTATTTTTAAATTCTCTCCATTATCTTCCTACTCTTTCATAATTTACTAACATTGATAAATCTAAACCAAATTCGATCTTTATAGCTTTGTTAAGTACCCAGATCGGTATTTTTTGTTTTATTCATGACTTTTAAACTCATTATAGATCTCTGTTATTTTTCTGTATTTTATTATTCGATCATCAATTACAACATCTTCACTTTTGTCTAAATTAAAAACATAACCGGTTTTAGATTGAGGATAATTTTTTAAAAATTTCACTAAACCTGAAGGAATTCTGTCGTTTTCAACACTTCCTTTCACTTCTATTGGAACTGCAACTCTATCTTCTATCCAAATAAAATCTACTTCATCTCCAGCTTTTGTTCTCCAGAATCGAATTTCAACATTTGCTCTTTCGAGTTTTTTTAATTCTAAAAAAACAAAACTTTCTAAGATAATTCCAAAATCATCTCTTTTTTCTAAGGGTGAAGAAAAATTTTTCAAAAGAGAATTACGAATGCCTAAATCATAAAAATAGTATTTTTTTGATTTTTTTAATTCATTCGATAATTTCTGAGAAAAACTATGAACACAATAAATCACAAATGTTTTTTCTAATATTTCTAAATAACTTTCGATCGTCTTGTTGCTAGGACCTATTTCTCTAGATAGATTTGAAACCGGTAGAATGTTAGCTTGATTTTCAGCTAAATAAAAAATTAAATGATTAAACGCTCTAATGTTTTCTTCTTTAATAAGTCCTTTTATATCTTTTAAAAGATAAGTTTGAACCATTTGAGATAAATATTCTATTTTTCCTGTTCGTGATTGAATATTTAGAAGACCAGGCAGTCCGCCAAAAATCAACAAATCACTTAGCTGTCTTCCTGTCTGCTTCCATTCTTCAAAACTTAATGGCGTAATTTTAAAAATCTGCCTCCTGCCCGCTAAACTTTCTTTCAAATGTTTATGGATTTCAATAGAAGAAGATCCACTTGCAATTATTTTTATTCCAATATTTAAATCGTATAACGATTTAAATAGCTTCGACGCATTCTCAAGATAATGAAATTCATC
Organism: uncultured Bacteriovorax sp.; assembly: GCA_964456675.1. Taxonomy (GTDB): domain Bacteria; phylum Bdellovibrionota; class Bacteriovoracia; order Bacteriovoracales; family Bacteriovoracaceae; genus Bacteriovorax. The sequence continues at coordinate 4,317 of CAYWBR010000044.1, forward strand.
GATTAACATTACGATGTTCGCTTCGGCACTCAACTCTCTAAAAATTTCAATATCTGATTTAGCAAACCAAAGTAAATCCTCTGGAAATTCTAGATTAAAAGAACGAACGCCACGGCCTTTTCCTATTAGATAATTCTTAATATCCGGCCATAAGGGTTGATTTACCAACTTGCCTTGGTCCCAGCAAAATATTAATAGATGGTTCATTTAAATAACCAGTTAACTCTCTGAATTTACTTCTTTTTATCTTCATGTTTACCATTTTGTACCAGTAGTACAAAAAAGTAAATAACGATTAACTATTTCTCGATTTTGGCTTTTGAAAACTAATTGAAATTAATAAAATCAAACTCCACTAAGCGGCAAAGTAAAAAACAAAACTACTAGAAAGCTTTGTCCGTAAAAGTCCAGTGCAGTAAAAGAATTAAAAGACTTTATTTGTAATTACATTTTGGGAACTAAAAGATCCTCCAAGAAAAAAGCCGATAACTCCGAGCGCCCTGACAATTGGGCCTTTGAATAAATAGCGGTCGCTTGTCCCCTCACTGTTTTTTCTGATGTATTTCTTATTTCAGAAATCTCCTTTGTGCTTAGTCCCTTTAGTAATAAAAATGAAATTTCTTTTTCTGAGTTTGTGAGTCCCCATTTATCAAGTTGCATATCAATTGATGCACTTAATCCTTCAACATGTTTTTTTGCTTGTTCTCTCCAAACCCTAGATTCCTCAAGATGCTTTTGGGCCAAAGCAGTTTGATTTTTAAGTTCTTTTTTTAGAGAAAATGAGTCTTTTATTAGATAAAAAAATCCAACGGCGGTTAAAAGTCCCAAAATACCTTCTACTAATATATGCCACCAAGATGACCCTTCATTAAAATCAAAATAAAGATCATAAACAACAAGTGCGAACATGATAAAAAGAACAATGGCCGCAAACTTTTTTTCTTTATTACTCATCGTCCTCACCTCCCTCTTCAATTTCCACCAACTGCAATTCTTTATTTAAAATATTTATTGAGCCTTTTTGTGTGTCGTATTTTTGAACAAGAAAGTTAGAAGAAACAAAAAATACGACGAGTAACATAACACCAACCACATAATAATTTTTTTTAATATCTTCTACTTCATTGCTTCTTTTTTTATAACCAGTAATCATTGAAATTGCTATGAGCTCACCTTTTCGAAAGGTATGAATAGCAATGCCAACTATATGTAATACCACAACGAACAAAAATAAATGTGCCACAACTTCATGGATTTCTTCGAACAAATGTTTTTGATTGAAATTTATCATTTGTAAACCACTGGCAAACAAAACGAGGGCACATATATACATTATAATCGATGCTAATGATGAAGCTGGATTATGGCCTACATAGGTTAATTCACTATTCCCAGACAAGCTTTTAAAATATTTCAATAAGGAGTCAAAACTTAGTGGCATAGAACTAAACTTTGAATATCTTGAACCAACAAGACCCCAGATAATTCGAAAAACAACCAAGCCGGTCATTAAAAATCCAGAAATCATATGATAGCCGTAAATAATTGATTCATCGTCTACGGCTTTTCCAATGACAAATGAAATAAAAAACAGAGCTGCAAACAACCAATGAAACACTCGCTGAGGAAAATCATAGATTAAATAATTTCTCATAAACCCTCCAATGTTTATACTTGCTTTATATTTTATTAGTTTTTTAATTAAAAAAACATCCTACATATATCTCATTGATTCTTATTTCTTATCTTTAGGACATCTGTCCGATGTGTTTTTTTATAAATGCATTTATTTTTTACTGTGTGGAAAATCTTTTTACCTGAGGAGGTAGTATGAAAAGAACACTTTTAATTATAGCAATTGCACTAATACCGGCAGTTGGAGCATGGGCAAAAAAATCTTGTACAACTGAGCCAAAAGAAAAATGGATGAGTGAATTAGATTTTAAAAAAATGATTGAGCAAAAGGGTTACAAAATTACCAAATTCAAAAAGCCTGGAACTTGCTACGAAATTTATGGAGTCAACCAAAATGGTAAAGATGTTGAAATCTATTTTGACCCAACAAATGGTAAAGTCGTTAAAGAAAAAATTGAAGACTAAAACATAGGGGCCCCTTTGGCCCCTCCGATACCTCAACTAATATATTTTTCAATTTCCTGTGCTCGTTGAATTCCAATTAACTCAATTTTAAATTTTCCCTTAAACTCATCCGCGGTTTTCTTAGATGTTATTATTCTTTTGTAATTTAGTTGTGCCATTTCTTTTAAGCGAATTTCCATCTGAGGAACTGATCTCACCTCCCCAGTTAGTCCGACTTCACCGACAAATACGGTCTGGGTGTCTACAGGTTTACTTCGATACGAACTAAGCAAGGATGCGATCATTGAAAGATCAGTTTCCCTTCCTTGAAGTTTCATTCCCCCAACTACGTTTAAATAAATGTCATTAAAACCTAACGGTAATCCAAAATATTTTTCAATAATTGCAACCATCATCGCTAAGCGGTTATTATCAACTCCCTGAGTGGTTCTTCTTCCATTTCCAAATTTATTTTCAACGACCAGTGCCTGAATTTCGACGAATAAAGATCGTGATCCTTCAATAATACACGTTAGAGATCTACCGTATGCCCCATCTAGTTGATCATCTAAAAAATATTGTGATGGGTTCGTCACTTCATTTAATCCATTCTCTCGCATTTCAAAAATACCAACCTCATTGGTGTTTCCAAATCGGTTTTTCATTGCACGCAATAAACGGTAATGACCAAATTGATCACCTTCAAAGTAAATAACGGTATCTACCATATGTTCTAATATTTTTGGCCCTGCAATTGATCCTTCTTTTGTAATATGGCCAATAACAAAGCAAGTTATATTATTTGCTTTTACATGATTCATTAATTCATAGGTCACTTCTCTTATTTGTGAAACTGTTCCTGGAGCCGAATCTATTTCTGAAGACGAAGTCGTTTGAATTGAATCAATAACTAAAAACTTAGGTTGCAACTTGTTTATTTGTTCTAGAATTTTTTCCCAATTTGTTTCGTTATAAATATAAAAATTATTTTCTTTCACACCTAGTCGCTTGGCGCGACCTGCAACCTGACTGACAGACTCTTCACCCGATACATACAGAACACATTCGTCCCGATGTGCATTTGACAAGTTCCCCATTACCTTTGTTAGAATTGTCGATTTACCAATTCCTGGCTCTCCCCCAATTAATATAAGTGACCCTGGCACAATTCCACCGCCAACGACGCGGTCAAACTCGCGCATTCCTGTTTCGACACGAGGTAGTTTTTCTAAAATTATTTCTTGCACAAGTCTTGGTGCTTCGGACTCTTTTGATGCCACTCTTTTGTGGGCCCGATCTTGCTTAATATGTGCTTGAGTTGATTCTTCAACAAAACTATTCCATTCGCCACACTCTGGGCATTTGCCCATCCATTTTGAAACTTGATACGAGCACTTTTGACAGACGAAAAAAGATTGTTTTTTTGCCATAATATTTCCTTAATTCAAACACAAACTGCTTGAAAACGCATAACCTATCACCTATTCATTTTACTCAATTTAATCGGAATTTGGCACCAAGAAAGTCAACTTTTGATTTTTCATTAGTACTAGTTCAGATACTCATTAATAATTAATTTTTTCAACGAATTTTCAGCTGAAATCTTTGCGTTTTGCATTTTTGCTATCTATAGCATTTACCACAAACAGCAAGGGCAGGTGAGCAAGGAAAAGGTTTTGCCGTCGTCGCAGAAGAAGTGGGGAAGCTCGCAGAGATGTCTGGTAAATCTTCTCAAGAAATATCAACTCTACTTTCTGAGAGCACACAAAAAATCGAAAACATAATTTCATCTAATAAATCCGCAACATCATCACTATTGATTGAAGCCGAAACCAAAGTAACTACAGGAATAAAAACGGCCGAAGAATGTGCCGATGCTCTTGATAAGATATTAGGAAATTCAACTGAAGTTTCTGCGCTAGTTGATGAAATATTTTCAGCCTCAGAGCAACAAGCTGCTGGCGTTGCTGAAGTTTCTAAGGCAATTGCGGAATTAGAAGTTGCTGCTCAAGCAAACTCTAATCTGGCTTCAGAAGCTGCAAGTGCATCATCTGTTATCAATCAAAAATCCGATGAACTAAAAATTGTTTCATTCAGCTTAACAGAAGTTATTGAAGGTAAAAAAACGGCATGATGCTTCTTTTTCTTTTGTCTTCACTTTGCTAAAGTGAAGACAGAGGAAATATTATGGAACACTTTACACAAATAGCTAAAGAATGGGATACCCCTGAAAAAGTACATCGTAACTTTGAATACGGAAAAGAAATTAAAAATCAGATATCTTTTTCGGTTGAAAATAAGATAAAAATTTTAGATATAGGATGTGGAACGGGGTTACTTGGTTCACAATTTCTAGATCATCCAGATAGCCAACTCATCGGCGTAGATACATCATCTGGAATGCTTGATGTTTTTTTACATAAATTTGTTTCAAACAACCCTGATGGCGCTAGAGCAAAAGCTTATTTAATGGATATGACAAAGACTGAATTACCAGAAAGTAATTTTGACCTCATTATTTCAGCTATGGCTTTTCATCATATTAAAGATACGTATCCAATGTTACAAAAGCTCAAAGATCGTTTAAGCACCAACGGTGTAATTGCAATAATTGATCTTGATGAAGAAGATGGAAGTTTTCATCCTGACCCAAAAAATATGGGTGTTCATCATTTCGGTTTTTCATCTGAACAAAATCATGCATGGGCAAAAGAGCTTGGCTTACAAATGATTTCTCGAAAAATTGTCCACACCATAGATAAAAACGACAAAAACTATCCAATATTCCTCGCCATTTTTAAGGTGCCAGGCACTCTTTAACTTATCTTATGGTTTTTCGATCCTAAAAACATGGAAATAAATGACTTAAATTATATTTGAGTGGACATCGTAGGCGTAAAATATATTTGTAAGAATAAGGCAAAAGACAAAAGGAGGCCTTATGAGAAACAGATTGCAAAAACTTTTAGAATACGGCCATGAAGAAATTGATCGAATCGCCCCTTTCCATGAAGATGCTGAAGTAAAAGTCATTGAAGATGGCAAGAATCACTTTATGGCAAAAATAAAAGTCAAAGTTAACAACAAAGTATTTTTCGCTAAAAAAGATGGTAAAGACATGTATGACAGTTTTCACAAAGCGATACGTGCACTTAAGGCCAAACTTGCAAAAAACAAAGTTAATCATCGAATCGATAGAAAGGTGATTTACAACGTAGCTTGACTTCAAGCCAGAAAAGAGAGTGTCTGGATTTTGTGTTCGGACACTCTTTTACTAAATTTCAATACTCTCTTCCCTTTAAACCTTTTCTTATTTTATCAATTGATTCAATTTCATCATTGAGCCATTTCAATCCATAATCATCTTTAAAACCATATTGATCAAAAATAGGAATAATAAAATTAATAGATCTGTGTATGTAAAAAAGTGTTGAATATGGATAGTTTTCTGCTCGAGAGACAATGCTGGCGCGAATTGGATTTTGATAAACATATCGATAGCAATTTTGTAAATAATGATTCGATTTAATTAAGCACCAATGGTATCGCCCGCCCCATATTCTATTTCTTCTTTTGCATTGAAATCTGATGCCTTTAGAAAATCGTGCATTAAACTCCATCATGAACTTATCGATATTACCAAGTGGCGTTTTTAAAATTAAATGATAATGATTATTCATTAGAACAAATGAAATTAGCTCTATCGGTTGGCGCTCATGTGCATCGCGAAGGGCCCTTAAGGCAATATTCCAAACTTCTTGCATGGGAATCTCAAACCACATTTGATCATTTGATCTCGTTGTTACGTGGTATGGATAAATTGACTGACGAATAGTTCTTGCTCTTGGCATTCTCCACTTCCCCAAGGTCCCAAAGGTGCCAGGCACACTTTAGTTTTTCTTTATAGTAAAAAGCCCCGAATAAACTTCGAGGCCCATGGTCTAATTTATCGACCAATAGCATTTCCATTGCCACCGGCGAGTTTAGGATTTTTCGGTCCAGCAAAACTAAGTGTACAAAGAAGTATTAGGCATGTTGTAAGGATAATTTTTGTGGCTTCGCTCAATTTTGGAGAGCGTGGTCTTTGAAAAAACTCTTGAGTTTTAGATGAATGATAATTTTGGCCTCTTTCTACACAAAACGCTGAACCGTACATATTTCCCCCTGGTTTTCGGATAAACTTTTCAATCCACCTTTAGCAAGGTCGATGCCAAAGTTAACAGTGGCCAACTAGCTAAATTTACAATCAATGATCTCTATTTTAAAAACTAGATCGTTCTTATTTGAGAACAAATTGTTCCATTTTAGGAACTCAAACGAGAATTATAGATGGAACCTTAAGTGTGCCTGGCACCTGTAAGAAATATGGACAGGGTGTAAAATTTGCTAGGAAACATTGAGAGGTTTGAAAAATCAATTAGACTGCTTCTAATAAAATTAAATATTGGAGCACAAATGAAACTCATAGCTGCGGTATTCTCAATTGGCGTATTTGTATCATTAATTTATGCAAAACCAACACTGGCAATCACACCATCAAAAAGTTTGGATCAATTTTGTCTTGATCGAAACAATGAGAGCTTTGTTAAAGAACTTACTCAAGACCCAAGTAACCTTATGGCGTTTAGAAATCAAGGTGGTATTGGCAATGGAGGTGTCTGTTGGTGGCATTCTCGGTTCCAGCGTCATGCTCTTTACTTGACAATTTTCAAACCTGAAGAAAATAAACCAACACTGAGTGAAGTAGAAATACTAATTAAAAAAATCAGAAAAGGTAAAGAAGTAGTAACTATTCCGGGATTTAATAATTTTTATGAATTTACATCTCGTTATGCTCATTTAATTCAAGCTGAACTTGAGGCTTGGCAAATAAATGATGGTGTTACTAAGTTTGGCTGGACGGTAGGATTATCTGGCAAAAGCCTAGCTACATCTGCCAAGCTTCAGATTATGATGGATAATCTTTACCAAGAAGTTGAAGTAAAAAACACCATTGCATATCAGAAATTACAGATAAAAGGTATAACTGCCCACGCGTGGCTGGTTGTAAACATGAAAAAACTTTCTAATGGATATGATCTGGAAGTGATTGATAGTAACGAGCAGTTTATGACTCGTATTTATAAATATCGAAAGGGTGATCAATTTTTCAATCATTGGTTCTATGGTAATTTTGTTCCATACCTTGAGCGAACAAACGAAATGGATAATGTTAAGGAAGTAATAAAGAATGCTTGCAACTGACAAGAAGTAATTTTATTTTCTCCCAGTGGATGGATTTGTTTGTGATTATTGGTGGAAGATCTGTTCTACAAATCGTAATGCATTAATTATATCATCCTAAAGTGTGCTGGCACTTTTAAAGCTCTTAAGATTACGATAGCCAGTTTGGCCGCTTGTCCGATACGCCTGATATATCTGGAATATCTTTATAGAGCGACTTGTCGTTACCAGTTTCTATAAAAAATTTAACTTCCACTAATGAAAGATTTTTAATTTTTGGGATCAAACTTTCACCTCTCACTCCATTTTTCAAGTTTGAATCCAGATAAACTAACGCATCTCTTTTTTTTATTTGCTCTAAAGCTAGATCAGATAGCTCAGAAAATGAATTAAACTCACTCTTTATTTTCCTTGCTTCGCTCTCCCATACAATCCTATTTAATTCGTCATCATCTATCAATATAACTTGATAGTTCTCAAAATTTTTGAGTATTAGCTCGACACTTGCTCCTCCGTCAATATTATTTGCTAAAACAAAATCGCCATTCCACTTTTTAACATTAAAGTATGCACTTGAAAGCCCAATGCCTCTATTTTTACCTTTACTTGAAAGGGGTACAAAATCTTTATTATTTAATACACATTCTGGAAAGCCAAAACCATTATCCTTAATAGATATCGATATTTTTTCATTAATTCTTTTTACTTCAATTTTTATCCTTAATCCTTCTTTAATAGACTCAACGGAGTTATTTATTACGTTTGACAAAATTCTTTTGAACACATTTCGACTGGCCAATGTTTTTGAGTCTTCAGCATCTTTATTTACAACTAATTCGATTTGAATTCCATGCTCTATTTCTTTCTCTTGAATTAAACTTGTTATTTCTTTTTTTATTAAAATTAATTCAACCCAATTTTCATTTAAGCTTTGAGACTCTATAAATTGACTTCCGATTTCCTTGATTCTCAAAATCGACAACCGTGCTGTCTTTAGGCCTTTAGATTCCTTCGCTTCATTTTCTTTGTACATACCTATTTCTGCAATTGAAAGCTCTAATGCGACCAGAGGCGACTTAATGTCATGTACAAACTCTTTCGCCTGTCTAACGAGTGCGCTATTTTTTTCGTCTGTCATTTTTTTTACCATTAGCTCTTCGGAATGCCTTAATCTCTTTTCTATATACAGTTTCAAAATTCCAACTATCAACAGAGAGATCATAAGTGACATGCTAAAATATGGTAATCCACTTGTTACAAATACAAATTCTCCATATCTTATACGTCCTTCTTCATCTAAAAAAACAACTACTTCTTTTTCCCTATCAAAAAAATTTAAGTCGTATTTATTGTTAATAACCACAACCCCGTTTTTCACAAATCTAACGTGCTTAAACTCAGACTTGCTAAATTGTTCAATCAGCAGACCTACCTTTACTAGATCATTTTTCAACACATCATTTCTTATTATTGAGACTATGTTTTCAGCTACTTTATCTGTTACCAATCCAACAGCGGTAGCAAGAATCTTCCAGATTATTAAATGAGTTAACGCAAAAAACAGGAGCCAGTTTAATTTTTTTTTCATGTCATCCTATAAAGTGCTTAATATTCGTATTTTCGAGAGTCAAGGCATCATCTGAAAGCGCTCTTACACATCTAACTGGCAAATCTATACTATCAACAAAGAGTTCTTGATAATAAATAGACAGCATATTTTTTGAATCATTATTATTGCTATTGTTTATAAATAAATCTCTAAACCTAAAATCTATATCCTTCAAGCAATTGCTTTGAATTTTATTATCTGTTAAGAAATTATTCTCTTTTAATCCAAAATACTTTCTCAATAGTTTCATCTCTGCGTCTTTACCAAAATCACTCGATGTCAAATAGACCATGCCTCCATTAATTAGGATTTCACTTCTGTATATGTAAGTAGTTGCATTGTTAAAAGGTTGAGTCTTAAATAAATGAATCTTAAGTTCATTTTGAATAATATTTGTCGTTTCAACATTTTCATCTACCAAATAAAATGGAATTTTATTGATTAGATGATAAAAAACGGCATGTCTTTCGATTAACTCACTTGAGGCCCTTACTGCCGCTCCGTCATAGTCGTAAAAAACTGCAACTCCATTTGTCGATACATGATTAATAGAGCAAATATATCTTTCAAGTGCCTCATTAATTGCGATTGCCAATGCATCAAGTGGATTTATAGCTGTTCCTCTCCCTATATGAGAACCATTCAAATGGATTTGGACTTGAACGTCATTAAATGGTTTATTTTGCCACGAGGGCCACTCAAAATTTAATACCTTTGCATTTAAGTTGTTCTTTTCTAAAAAAAACCAATTAATTAAGGATTCTCTTTCATCTGTAAAAATCTTCAAACTAATGACCCTGGTACGTGATTCCCCAAACAGGCGAACCTGCATAATATTTTGAAAATTCAATTTTCCATTTTTTATTTGCGATTGCAAAATAAGGAGCATGTACTATCGGTATAACCCTACCCTCTTTTAAAACTTTTCTATGGATATCCTTAACAAGTTCTAGTCTCTCTGCCTCTGAGCTTCCCGATAAGCGCTTAATATAATCTTCATTTAATTTTTTTCCAAAATTAAAAAGGTCTATTTTTAAAGCATAAATCATTACAGAATCAGTGTCGTAAAATGCAGTATCCATGCTTTCATAATAAGCGTGTGGTATTTCATTCGGTAAAAGCATTTTGTAAGGCTTATCGTTTTTTTGAATTTCTATGTTTTTATATTGATTTATATTATTCCCATATAGATCAATAGCTTCCTTGTCTGTTCTAAAAACAAATTTTTTAGACGATGGACTTATATCGACGTAACTCCAAGTTACGTTTTCATCTTTTAAGTAAGCTTCACTTATATCTGGAAAAAAATAATCCGTTTTTTTATACAATCTATATGACGGGAAAGATTTCAGCGATAAATCCTTTACTTGATTACCAAATTTTATTCTTTCACTTTCGCTTAAATCAATAAACGCTTTTTCTGTAAATGCAATAAAGTACAATTTGATCGCTGCTGTTTCATAGGTTGAATAGTCATTTTTCTTTTCTTGGAAAATTCTGTAACTGGTTGGATAAAAAGTAGGGATTAAGTCTATATCACCACTTTCTAGAGCATCAAATTCTTTCAAATTCTCAATATATTTATAAAGAATAGTTGAGGCAAGGTTGGCATTATAACGATAATGATGTTTGTTAATAATTATCTTGGCCATATTTAAATTTAAATCAACAGAGTGCAAGCTATACAAACCTGACGTTAACTCAGTTTTTATAATTGAAAAATTTTCATCTAGGGATCCCTTGGGAATTATTCTTAAATCGTGCGAAGTTAAAGCCTTAATAAAAGAGTCAACTTTCATATTATCTTTTAAAACAAACTTAACACTGTTGCTTGTAGCAACAACACCTTGGCACCTAAATTGATTACCATTTTTTTCAACATCATCGCAAAGTAAACTGCTCAAATCTGAATGCGTACTTTGCTTTAAAAGAATAATCCTAATTATCGTTGCTTCAACATCATAGCCGCTTATTGCTTGTCCATTAGAGAATATTCCTCTTTTTCCAAGTGAAAAAATTATAGAATTTTCAGTGACTTTATAGCTATCGGCCAACCCAAGAACCAATCTCCCACTTGAATCGTACTCCAACAGATTTGAGTATAAAGATCTTACAATATTAGCATCTTGTGTGTTTATGACCTTTGAAGGATCAAATATCTTGCTTTCAAACTTATGAGGAACAGCTATTTTTAATTCTAAATTTTCTGGTTTAATGCAAGACGCAGCTAAACTCATCATTATTATAATTACAAACTTACTTCCGACCACCAGAGCCTCCGCCACCTTTATCTTCACCAGAAATACAGTCATGATCTCTATCGATTTAAGTAGTTTCAATGTCCCCATTCTTAATCATTTCTGAGAAAATAGTTTTATCCTTAAAACTTCCTTCATTTTCTATTTGATTTTCTGATTTTTTGACTTTGATATCTACCGCCAAGGTGTTGTAAGTTAACATTGAGCTTATTAGTAAAAGTACTCGTCTCATTTAAATAACCTCTTTCGTTTGGGTGTGTTTTACCAATATAGTTTAACTTAAACTGCTATTAATTGATAAAATCTGATATTTTTTACAACCTTAATTTTTCCTTAAACAAGGATGGGTACTAAGTGGTTATATACTTATTTCCTCAAAAGCGAATCGCTCTACTTTTTAAGTTTTTGCTTTAAGGGAATTTGGGATCAATTAACTAGCTTGTTGCTTTAGTCCTTAAAATACTAAAAAATCTGAGTTATTAAATAGCTTCAAATATACAACAATGTGCTTGGTACCATTTTAAATTACTTATAAGTGGTACCTTTGAAGACTTTGCAAAAACATTGTATAATGAGGGTTATCTGAATTTATATCTAAGTATCGGACATCATCCTTCAAAATTTTCAACTCTAAATTATTTAAAAGATGTCATCTCTAAGACACCTCCTTTTTAGAATCTATATACCTCGGCTTCAATATAAGTGCTTTGCACCTTTTTTTTAGAAACCTTTTCTTTATTTCACTAAAATGCATTCAACATCGTTAGATCGAACAAACCCTGTTGAGAGATAAATTTTTGAATTCATTTCGGAGTAATAAAAAGAGCGCTTCTGTGCTCCACTTTGGCAGTTAAGTTTTGTTAACTCAACTTCTGTTCCTGGAAAATTTTCAGTTCCAAATTCGCACTGAAATTTTTTAGTCTTATTTGAAAGCGTTATCGAATCATCATCGTGAAATGTTAGATCAAAATTAGGGCCCAAAAATTCGCAGTGATAAACCGCTGAAGCCATCGTCAATGAATTTGAAAGAAACAGAACTGCCAATAATAATTTTTTCACTTTAACTCCCTAATTATTGAATCCAAAAACCTAAGGTTTCAAATTTTTCATTTAATACGATTCTTACCAGTGCGTCTTCGCTTTTAAAAGACACTTTGTACAGGTGAATAATATGCTCACCCTTTTTTAAGTCAGTTAAATACAAAACCTTCATCCCTTTATTGATTTTTTCAGAAAGCTGATTTGCAACCTTTTCAAATTCTTTTTTATCAAGAGTTTTAAATTCAACTGATCCTGACTTTATAAATTCAGCATAGTTTTTTTGTGCCGTTGCTTTAAGAAGTTCATTCACACGGTTTTCGACCTTTGAATCTTCTGCCCATATGCCGATCTGAAAAAATACTGCAATAATTAATAAAAGCGTTTTCACAACCTCACCCCTTAATCACACCATTCTGGTTATTAAAGCAATTTTTTTTCTGGAACACAAATGACTCACCGAAAAAGACATACGGGCCTTTTTTAAGACTTGATAAAGTGCATCTGACTGGCACCTTTAGTACTTAATGATTAAAATGGAAATGATACTTATCCCAAGTGTAAATAAGCCGATCATCAATTTTCCGAGTTTTAAAAGTAGATCTGATTTTAAGTCTTGCATGTCCGACTTCAAATCTTTGATCTGTCCTTCTAAGTCCGACTTCAAATCTTTGATCTGTCCTTCTAAGTTCGACTTCAAATCTTTCATCTGTCCTTGAATATCTACCTTCAAGTTATTCATATCTTGCTGTAGTTCGATTTTCACCTCTCGAATTTCATTTCTAAATTCAATTTGAACTTCACGAAGCTCGGCTTTATTTACAAGTTGAAACTCACGAAAGTCAGATTTTGTCGCAAAATTTTCATTCATTAAACTCATCCAAGTATCCACCGATTTTTTTGCTTGTTCTGGCGAAAAACCCGCCATTTCTAATTGTTCTACAAATCGTAATGCATTGATCATATCATCCTCCAAGATTTTTTTCTTGTAGAATCTGTGTGCAAATACCAAATTAATAATGACAGAATAAGTAGGCAATATCATGATCTTCAAAAATCCGTGAAGTCATTTATTGAGCAAACATTTTGAATAAGATTGATCAATTTTTACATTAAAGACAACCTAAAGTGTGCCTGGCACCGCTACTTACTCAATTCCTTTATTTTCTTATTAGTGTCACACTCACCAAGAAAATACGACAAGCAACCATTTTTTGTTTTTACTTTGCCCCAGATCCAAGCTTTTTGCTTGTTCTCATAACTTGCAGGTTCGCCGACAAGGCATGTATATTCAGAATTTTTTCTAATTTTTTTCCAATCAAGAAAAAGTTCACGGCAATCTAAAACATCCTTAGCACGCCTAGAAATATACATATGGCTCACTCCACTTTTATCGGTTACATTAAATGAATATGTGCACAAGGTTGCACCTGGCCCAAAATCAGTTAAATCGTCACGCCAAGAATGATAGACAAACTTAATCTTTTTAGTTTCAAAGCATTGCCACCGATGATATGGAGATAATACTTCTTCTAGTTTAAATGGTGTAACATATGCTTTCATTGTCTCGTAAACAAGATCCTGCTTGCTTAATAGGCCATAATCGTCAGTTAGTAAGCCATCTGGAAATTGCTTTTGTAACAAAGATTGTCCGTACAAGGAAAATGGGCTAAAAAACAAAAAAAGAAGATGAATGTTTTTCATCTTAATCAACACCTAATTTTTTAAGATATTCTGTTAATGTTTTTTGTACATTTTTAGTTTCAACTGTTGAACTGCCGGTTTTCCCCTTGTAGTCAATCCGCACCTCTTGCCATGTTGGTACTCTTTTAAACTTGGCCATAGTTATTTCTCTTTTTCTAAACAGCCACCTTATTCCAGCACTGATATTTTTATTTGGATCCCAAATTTCTTCATTATCAAGAACTACGAACTGATCTCTTAAATCTTTTTCATATCCAGCCAATTGTTTCTGAGTTCTTTCAGTTATTTGCATCAACCCACGGGCATGTCCAATTTTTTTATTTTTGTTTTGAGCAATTGATTTTAAATCAAAACCAGACTCTGTTGCCATTAGTGCTTTAACATAATTCGGATCAAGCGGGGGTTCTGTTTTAAAAACATCATTCCAATAAGCAGTCCAGCCATTGATCAAAACATCGTACTGGTTTCCGTCTATCCCGCCACGGTTAAATCCAAGATCATTTTGAAGTACTTTTAACTTGGGATTTCTAAATAATTTGTGTCTTGAAATTAAGTCTAGCTCATCACCTTTTAAATAATCTTTATTCGATTTATTTTTTCTACAATGCCCGTCTACATCTTCAAGACTTTTCTTTTGTCGATCATGCCTTCTAACCCAATGTTCGCCAATAGGGCAAACACGCCACGGATTGAAATCTTTAATTTCTGAAGTTTTGAAAAATGTTTTTTTATATACATCTTTTTTCTGTATAAGTTTTCCAACTGTATCAATCCAAACTAAGAGCTCTAAATGCGGATCAAAAGTTTCTCTTTTTAGTAACAAACTTGCTTTTCTGATTTTATCGCTGCTCGCTTTTTTTGTTTTAATAATTATTGAATTAGAAAACTCATTTTTGGACTTCACAAAGTAGAACTCAGAAGAATCTTCTCTATTAAAGACTTTCGTGAGAACATTTCTAACTTTTTCTCTTTTTGTTTTTTCCATTGGCACTCTCTGAGCTAAATTTTGATTTCTTATTCGCAACTATACAACTGCGTGCGATTAAATTACAAAGAAAAACTTATCTCTCACAACTCTTTCAAAGTGCCTGGCACCTTCTTAAACTCCCATCAGAAAACCCATTGGATCTTCTTCAAATTTTTGATAGTTTTCTATAGTGATTATTATTTTTTGCGAGCCTGGAAATTTTTCACAAAATTTATCCAAACCAAGAGAACTTTTCTTTCTTCCTGATTTAACTTCAATTGCGAAGACCTTTTTCCCTTTTTTGAGAATATAGTCTACTTCAAAATTGCCTTCTCTCCAATAAAATATCTGTTCACCTGTTCTCACAAGCTGCATCCCTACGATGACTTCAAAAACTCTACCTCGCTCTATTTCTGTATACTCTGATTGTATTTCTAGATAATAAAGACATGGTGACATTGGTAATATTTTGGGACTTGAGGATTTAACAAGTGTTTTTTTGTTAGAATATTTATCTAATACTTTTATTAAATAGGCACCCTCATAAAGGGAAAGATAATATTTTATTAACTCAACATTTCCACCATCTTGCAACTGACCAAGAAGTTTTGTGAAACTAATTTCTTGCGCAGGATATGACATAATTATTTCAAAAGCCTGCTTAAAGAGAGCTGGTTTTTTCACTGTATTAAATTGTAAAATATCTTTTTCTATTACAGTTAAAATGATTGAATTTTTAACATAACTTTTCCAAGACCTTTCATCTTCCTCTAACAATTGGTACGATCCCGGATAACCGCCATACTTTAGATATTGTTCGAAATTAATTTTATATGCCCTATCTGATTCTTCATAATTCCAATGAAAAGCAGGATGCAAAATAAATCTTCCCGTTAGACTCTCTGTTAATCCTCGCTGTATGTCTAAAGAACTCGAGCCTAGAAGCACACATCCTTGAAATGATGATTTTCTTTTATCCTCATCCCATAGTTTCTTAATAACTTCTGACCAATTTTGTATTTTTTGTATTTCATCTATTATTAGTATTTTTTTTTCTCTTCTCGATTCTTGCCAAATTTCACTTAACCAGTTTGCTGTAGCATTAAAAATTTGATCAGCTGAATAGTAGAGATATTTATTTTTGAAATGCTCTTCTAACATATTCAACGTTGTTGTTGTTTTTCCAACCTGACGAGGCCCAATGATCACCTGTAGAAATGGGCTTTCTTCACTTAATGCTTTTTGTACTTTTTTAGAAAATGGGAGTTCTATTTTTTGGATTACCATATTTCATAGACTATCCTATGAAATTTCATAGGTCAACCTATGAAAATTGACAAGAAGCACTTAACTGCTTGTTTTTAAATAAAATCGACCCGCTAATCTTTTCCGTTTAAATGTGCCAGGCACAAAACTCAGAACTAGGTGAATAAATCACCTAGAAATCTTCCACAAGTACAAAAGTAATTAACACTCAGGTTTTCCCCATCTACAATAACCAATTGTTCATTTTCAAAATCTGCATTGTCATATGACAATTTTCCAAAACCATTTACCTGCTCAGTTACACTAAAAAACAACTCTAGATTCTGATCTAAGCCATTTATTCGTATTACTGTTGACTCTACTGTAAGTTGCCCTGCAAATTTATTATAGCGGTTCATTGCCTGGTAGCTGGTGCCAGGCACTTTTTAGATTGTCTTAAAGCAAAAAACCTTAATCTTCTTTTGGTATGAACTTTGAATCTTCATACATTTCTATTAAAAAATTTTTATAATTAATAATTTTTATCCAAGGATATTCTTCTAGTGTCAGATCATTTCCCATGTAAACCAAATAAAATTTCTTAATTATTTTTTCTTCGTTTAATTTGATTAGTGAATTTATATAATCTTTTTTAAACACCTTGCTTCCTTTTACTTCTACAGCAATTTTATTATCAATAATAAAATCTACTTCACACTGGTCTTTTGTTCTCCAGTAATGTAGATCTTTAACACCTTGATAATCACAAAATGTTTTTAGCTCATGAAAAATATAACTTTCAAATGCCTTACCAAATATTTCAGATTTTGGCGTTATTGTTCCTAGTTCTTGTAGTTTTTTTGGTATTGCCCAATCAAAAAAATAAAATTTCGATGTCGCAATTGGTTTTCTTTTTTTACTTTTATTCCAGGCTGGCAAAAAATAACCTATTAAAGTGTCTTCTAAAACTTTAAAATATTCATGAATTGTTGTTCTCGGAATTTGTGCATCGTTTGACACCGCCGTGTAATCTATTTGTTCAGCATTGCAAAGAGAAGCCACTTCTAAAAAGCGGGTAAACGTTGGTAGATTACGAACCAATCCCTCATTTGCAATTTCTTGCTGTATATAAGTGGCCAAATAAGCGTCTAAATCTTTTTCTGGATCTTCAGAAAAATAAATCCCAGGTATAAGACCATAATTCACCACTTTTTCTATATCAAAATAATCTTTAAGTTCAATATACGTAAAAGGATGGAAGCGCAAAAAACGAGCTCTGCCTCCAAGTAGATTTATATTTTGTGATTTAAGCTTACGAGCGCTTGATCCTGTTAATAAAAAAAGAACATCGTACTCTTCTATCATATAATGGATTTCATCTAAAAGTTCTGGAAGTTTTTGAATTTCATCTACAATGATGAGATGATCATCCTTTGTCAGTTCTTTCCTTATTAAAGTTGGATCAAAACTTAGCTTTTTAAAATCTTCTTTTAATAACAAATTATATTTTTTAGCATTTGGGAATTGAGCTTTTATGATAGAGCTTTTTCCCGTTTGTCTTGGACCCAATAAAATATAGGATTTTTGTTTTAGTAGCGGTTTCAAATCTAAATAGCGGTTAATTTTTATTTTCATCACTTGTTATCATAACGCAAATGGCGTCATTTTTACAAGAAATTTGACGATAGCTGCGACACTGCTTAAGAAGGCATTTGAACAACCAACCTAAGTACATGAATTTAATAAAATAACTCCTATAAAAAGCAGCTTCTTCTATAAAATAAAAACATAATCTTCTAGTGAATAATTGGCTCTCAGCTCTGTTTATTTATGTTTCGAAGTCGTATATGGTGGTTCATGGTGCACATTTTAGGTTTTCTTGACTTTGAAAAATCTTGTTAGTTTAGCAGGATTTCAAAAAAGAAAATTCTTTTTAATAAATATATTAATCTGTTCACTATAAACTCCTATGAGGCTACTTAAGTTGCTTAATTCTTTCATAGGAGAAAAAATGAAGAATAGCTTTGTCATACTTCCATTTATTTTTTTAATAATTACCTCATGTGCTTCACAGGAAAAGGTTAAAGAAAAAAATCCT
>CAYWBR010000045.1:0-22374 GCA_964456675.1 uncultured Bacteriovorax sp.
TTCAAAAAACAACTCTTCAAGCTCAAGTTTGGATGGCGAGCAAAATCAAAGCGAGATAAAAGCTATTTCTCAAACAGAGGCCCAAAAAATTGCTAATGAAACAGACGAAGGAAATCGACTTCAACTTCTTCTTAAAGTTTCTAGCTCTCCCACTGAAGTTAATGAATTAGATTCTGTTATAAAATTACACAGTGATAAAAAATTAAGTCATGAAGAATTCCGTACATTATTTTGGAATGCTCATATTTCAAAAAGCTTTATCCAGACGATTCAATCTGAATTGGATAATGACACCGAGCTTTCAACTCTTGATAAAACTCTTATCCAGTCAATTGTGAAAGAAGATATTTCATTTGATTCCTTATTAAGTGAAATTAAAAACGATCAAACCTCTGCTTTCCCTAAAGCTCTTCAATCCATTCTTATTGATGAGTTGCTTAAAACTTATAATAAAGATTTTGAAAATATCAATAATGATGACAACAGATTGATCGATAAACTTACAGATAACAAATTAGAGAGTAGTACATTTCTTTCAATGGCCAAAAAAATTTTAGAAATTAATTTTTATAAACGAAAGCTTGAGAGTAAAAGATTAATAACCGTTGCAAACACAAGCCCAGTCACATTCAGAGAAATCAAACCAAGTTTTAATTTAAACTATGGATTTAATATTGGCCGATGTGGAAATTATACAAACAATATCCAAAATTTTACAAAGCTTACTTCCAGTTTCGGAAGACAATGCAACACAGAGACACCATCTGTTGTTAATCTTGATCTATATAGCGACGTCACTCAGTATGATTCGACAGTAAATATCAACCTACTTGTTAATTCTTTCACAAGAGGTGGATACGACAAAGGTCATGGCGAAAACGGAACTTCGACTCTAAACTATAACCTCAATGGGAAAATCACAATTCCCAAATGTTCTAATCCTTCCTTCTGTAACCAAATTGTCACAGTCACTGCTACCGACTTTGGAACAAACTATCAAGGATCAAATCTTACTAATGACAATGTAAGAATTAGTGTTAATGGCAACAATTTTGCCAATACTTTAAACAATTCAATTATAGTAGACGTTTCAACAAATGATGCTGTGATCGACATTACTTTTACTGGAAATAAAAAACATGTAGGAGCTTGCTGCTTCAACTCACCTACATTTCAAAAAGTAAATTTATCTATTCAGGCCGGTGCATTTTTTGAGTCACCTTTAGACTTTAACGTTGTTAGAAATGCAAATCCTTTCAGAACTGAATTATTCACTCCCTATATGTTTAATCTCGATAGTAGTTTGAATAGCCCGACCTTCGATGTCTCAATACTAAAACAACAAGTTCAAGAAGCATTAAAAGATAAAACAACGATCGATAATTATCGATCATTGTTTTACGGTCAACTTGAATTAAATCAAATGGCAATCGATGCTCTAATGAGCTCAAATGCAGCCCCTATTAAGGTTTTGGATTACCGCCAACGTCAAGTCGCTACTTCTGATTTAATCGGGCGAAATATGATCCTGCCAATAATTAATAGCAAGATGCTATCTTACCAAACAGCAAAAACGCTAAATGTTCAAAAAAATATTAACGATATGATTAAATCTATTCTTCAAATGAATTTAAACTTAGATGATTCCCAGGAAGAAGTTAAAAATAAAATATCTTCTCATATCTCAATCATGGATAGTGATTCTCAAGAAATTGCTAAGTTAATTATCAACACATTGGAAAGAAGCAAAAAAGATCAAAAACAACTTTTACTTGATATTGAAGCATTCCAAAATGAAATAGCTCTAAACTCTAAAAGAATGAATATGGAAATGGAGTTATTGAACTTAGAAAAAGCTCAATTTGAAGAATTAGGTGCTAATCTTTTAGGAAAGGTTCAGTAAGATGAAAAAACTTATCTTCATCCTTCCACTTTTACTTGTCTCATGTAAAGACCAAGACTGGGGCCACAAAGTTCATGACTTTGCTCACAAAGAGGCATATGGAATCGTGAACGATCTTAGCAAAAAAGATTTACAATTAAAATGGTACAATTATTTTTTTACCATCAGCTCTTATGGCCTTTCTGAAATAAACAGAGCTAATTATACTTTAAAAAACTTTGAAGAATTAGACATTGAAAAATTAGACAAAGAACCTATGTCTGTCATGGTGACATCATATAAGCTGGATCAGCAAATCCAGGCCATGTATGAAGTTAACGAAGCTATTAACAACGCTCAACAAGCGTATATGAAATCAACTGAAGCTTGTAGCGATAGAGAATTATTTAATATCTACACTAATAACAGAACCTATCTCTTCAGCTCTCTTCAAATGGCAATGCCACAATTAAACTTTACTTATAGTGGTAGCATCACCTTTGCATCTGGTGATGGAGCACAAGGTTCTAAAAGCAACAAAGAATCAGGTGTAGACGCCATTCCTCTGATCGGAAATATTTTTACTTTCTTTGAACAGAAGAAGGCCAAAGAAAATAAAATAAAATTTCAAGAAGGACAAGACTATATAAACAACATTAAGCTTGATCCTAATGAGTTATTCACGACTTCAAACAAGGCCTGTCTGGAAAATAAGATCAAATTTGATGAAACATTTCAAATTTTAAAAAGTAACATCGATATTGAGAAAGAGAACTTCTCAACGCTCTACACTTCACTCACTAAACTTCGAAACGCCCTTGCTCCGTATGTTATTAAAAATATCGTTGCGAATTTTAGCGCAGATGATCTTTTCATCTACTCAGTCGAAAAAGATAACCAATTTACAAGTCGAATGATGGAAATGTATCAAACCGCAAAACTACTTACGGCCACAACAGCTGTAACTCCAGAGGATATAGAAAAGATCGAAACAAAAATTGAAATTGCTAACGATCTAATAAGTGAACTGAATATTACAAGAAACTCGGTCTTGGGAATTAAAAACAACAAACTGATAAGTTCACTAGATACTCTCTTGAAAAACAAAAGAAATGCTTTGGTGACTTTAGTAAAAGGAAGGCTTTAAAATGAAGTTAATTTTAAAAGCATTCCTCATTCTTATTTGCACTAGTTTTTCACTACTAGCTCATGCTGAAACAAGGAGCGGATGTGAGACATATTCTCATATTGAGCTTAAGGAAAAATATAAAGCTAATTTTTTAAATAAAGACTTGCAAGGGTGTTTTTCATATTCTGTAGATCATGGAGGAGTTAAATCTCCAACCTCGACGATGACAGTTAGAATTGGAAATTATGTTAGCAATCTCAAAATGGCGACAACTGCCAAAATTGCTTATGAAGCATTTACCTCAATTGTAAACACTCAACGATCAAATAATATACTTTCAGATAATATTGATCAAAACTTAAACAACATAAGATCTGAATCTAAAAATGCTGCTAGACAAATTGAGAGAGATCTCCAGGATCTAAATCTTACTTACTCAACTGATGCAATTGCTCAGCTCAAGAAGAATCAAAATGATTTAAAGATAGATGCACAGAATTTCGCTTTAAAAAACATTGCTTTTCAAAAAAAGATTGCTGCCCTTCCTCCTGGGGTTATAGACTTCACTACTCCTGATTCTCAAATCACTCTACCAAAGTCTTCTCAAGACCCAATCTCAAAAGAAAAAGAACGCTGGAGTAATTTGAATTCTGATACAATTCCATTTCGTACATTAGTTAAGTTAAAAGATAAAAATCCTGCATTAGCAAATCAATTATTAAAAGAGATTAAAACTGAACGTTATAATCAATTGGGTCTAACTCATATTGAAAAATTGCCAACGCTAAAAGAAGTTCAAAAATATGAAAGAAGTGAAAATCTTTATACACAAAAGCTTAACCTTCTAAAAGTGAATCCCGAAGTTCTAAAAAACTACGATGAAACTGAAGTTCAAGCGATTAAAGAAATTTCCAGAGAATTTAAAAGAGAAGCTGATCAAAATTTAGCTGAAGGAAAATTGAAAGAGGCAAATGATACTCTTGATCTCGCTCATATTTCTTTAGATGTTGCGACCTCGCTTCCACTTATTGCTACCGGAAGAGGTCTCTACGAACTTTACACTGGAAAAAGCCTTATTGATGGACATCAGTTAACAACTACAGAAAAGGCCATTGCCGGTGGAATGATTCTACTTGACCTTACTCCGGCCTCAGTTATTGCAAGAGGCGGTAAATTAATTGGTACTCTTGGAAAAGTTGGGTCCCGTCTTGTTGAACGTGGGATTATTAAAGCTGGCTTTGAAGAATCATTGAACCTGGGTGCTCGTTATGCCGGTGAAGTTGCTCAAAGCCTGAATGAACTAGTTTCAATTGGCGCTGTAAAATTTGAGACGATTAAACATGTTGTAGAACATAAAGTTTACTTTAGTTACTTATCTGAAGAAGCTTACCTCGCGAGTAAAACTTTTCAAAAAGATATTATTAAATTTGAAAATACATTAGTTGAAATTTCTTTATCTGCTGAGAAAGCTGGATGGAATCAAGCTGAAAAAGACGCTCTTATTGATATCTATACAAAAGCTCCTAATGCCAAATTTGAAACAGATAAAATTGCAGAAGAAATTGCTGAGTCTGTTGGTGGAAAAGTTGCGAAAGCTCCGCTAAAATCTCCAGAAAGAGCTATTGAAAAGATAACTCTTGATTACTCTAAAGACGCGTCGCAAATTAAAGATGTCGTTCGCAATACAATAATTACAGATGAAGGTAATATCAATACAGTCGTTTCAACTTTGAAAGAAAAGGGTGCAAAGATTAAGATTGTAGATGGTGCAGTCGATCCTCTAGGATATAGTGGAATCAATGCTAATCTCACTACTGAAGCTGGGTTAGTAACAGAAATTCAGGTCAACTCACCTGGTATGATTTACGGAAAAGAAAAAGAACCAATTGCCCGAATGCTCTTAGGTGATGACGCTTATAACGAACTCGCAGCTCAAATAAAACTGCCTGGCGGAAAAGGTCATGAGTATTATGAGCAGTGGCGAAGCCTTACCGATGATTCCCCATTAAAATTCGAAATTGAGAAAGAAAGCAAAGAGTATTACAATGCTATCAGGAGAGCTATAGTCAATGCCCATAATTAGCCCAGAGCGATTCAGTAAAGAAGATATTTATCTTGATTATGACTTTGAAGAAGTCATGTTTCGATACGATCACAAAACTAAAAATATCTATCGTAAATTTTACGAACAGGAAGAGCATACTGACATCATTCCTTCGAGTAATAGACTTTATTGTGATGCTCGAAGATTTGGTGAAGAGATAACAAAAGAACAATACCTCAAAGGGAGAAAGAAAATTGACTACCCCAAACCAACTCGCTAAAGCTATTCAAATCGCTTCAAAAGCGCATGAGAATCAAGTTGATAAAGCAAACAAACCTTATATCCTTCATCCCCTTCGTCTTATGATGAAGTTTGAAAATATTGATGAACAAATCGTCGCAGTTCTTCATGACGTTATTGAAGACAGTGATACTACTCTAAGTGATATGAGAAATGCAGGTTTTAGTGAAGAAATAGTAAGTGCCATCGATGCTTTAACGAAAAAGCCTGGGATGGAATATCAAAGTTATTTAGAAAATATTTCGAAGCACAGTTTGGCAAGAAATGTAAAGATTGAAGATATAAAAGATAATCTTAATCTGACTCGCTTAAAAGATATCAACGACAAAGATTTAGAGCGTGCGAAGAAATACCATGATGCGCTTAATTTTTTAGAAAGTACTAAATTCTAAGCTTTCACATCAAACCATTCGAAAATTTCGAATAGTTAGGAATATCTATTCGTAGCATCTCTACCAAAGAAAAGTTTATTTTGAACGGTTTGGAAAAGACTTTTCACTCTCTGAATTTTTAGCATAGTCGACACTTGTCACAGAAAAGAGATCACGAATTTTTTGATAGAGCCTTTTCTCACTGGCCCATTTTCCAAACTGATTTTTCAAATATTTTTTCAGCACTCTTTTTAAAAGCTTCAAAATGTTTATCATTATCTTCTTTTTTCTCCCCTCTTAAAATTGTATTCTTCCATTCTTGAATTTGTTTTCCAAACTCTGCCTTTATATGGCTTATTGTCTCAACTTGCTCAATATTTAAACCTAAACTATCAATCGAGTGAGTTGAGTGTCCGCCTATCCTATATAGTGAAAAAATTGAAACTAAGATAAGTGAAACCTGAGCAATGCCAATAAGAGTAAGTAACTTTTGACGTAGCGAACCTGAAAAAATAACAGCCCCAATTGTGGATTTTGTAATGTTTTCGACACTTGAATATGAATATTTAACAAGGATTTGTTTAATTTAATCTCAATTTTTCATAACAAAGCAAAAAAAAGGTACCCATAGGCACCCTTAAAAAACTTAAATTTGAGTCTTTTATTTTGAATGAAACTACTCAGCCTTAATATTTCTTCCGTCTAAATCAGTATGGCTTGTTCTAAACCTTTTAAGAGCAACAACAACTATTTCGTCTACCGTTGTATTACTATTTTTTGCCATTCTTTCAATCGACTCAACTACTTCTTTTTCGATTTTTACGTTAAGTTCTTTTAATTCGCCCTGATTGTGTGATTGTCCTTTCATGTAAACTCCGAGTTTAAATTATGCACCAAGGGATTTTAACGGCCATCTGTGGGTTTTTGGAAGACCTTTATTGCTTTTTTTCTTCTTAATTCTACTAACGCTTGAGTTATTTCGTATTCCTCTAAAGAACACTTGCTGTAAATATCCGAAACTTTACTGTACTCGGTCATAATCGTGAGTACTTTAAACTCCGCATAATTTACTGCCTCTGGGTTCAAAATAATTTCGGGAGCTATTATCAGATCTATATGCGGAGGTGGACGTAGCTTTTTTGATTGACGATATTTTTCATATTCTTTTTCGATTTCCAATTTAAGTTCATTAAAATTTAGACTAAATTGAGAAATGCTCTCATCAACAATTTCTGGTTCTACTACAAATTTAAAAAAATCATGGGAATCGACGTCTTCAAATATTGATTTTTTTAGTGCCTTGATTCCGCTCAAATTATGAAATGTTGCATATACAACGGCACCATCTTTTAGAAAGACTGCTCCTAGAAATTGCGTGCGTGAGCTTAAGATATTTATCTTTCCAGTAAAGCCAAAATCTGTCTGTTCTTTAATAATTTCTAAAAGTCCCAATTTTTAAACCTATTTTTTACGAAAAAATTTTTTTAAAAAATCCTGGAGAATTTTTATTTTTATCTGGATAAAAATGGCCATCAACTTCTTTTGCTAATTTTTGGTATGCATTCCAAACCGGTTTGCCTTCATTTTTTGGATTGGCCATATAAGGTTCACCGGCATCCGAACCAATCCGAACTGCAATTTCAAGAGGGATTTCTGCCAAAAACTTTGAACTTAATTCTTCAGCCGCTTTCTTCACACCATCTTGGCCAAAAATATAATATTTTTTATCAGGCGCATCTTCGGGGATGAAGTAACTCATATTTTCAACCATGCCTATTACTGGCGTCTTAACCTGGTTAAACATTTGTAAACCTTTCTTTGTATCTAAGACGGCTATATCTTGAGGCGTTGATACAACTACGACTCCATCAACTTCTGTTGCTTGAATCATGGACAATTGCATATCTCCTGTGCCAGGAGGAAGATCTATAATTAAATAATCCAACTCTCCCCAATCAACATCAAATAAAAATTGATTCAACACTCCGCCAAGCATTGGGCCACGCCAAATGACTGGATCATTTTCATTAATAAACAAACCAAAAGAAATAAACTCTGTTCCATAAGCCTCAACTGGAATGATTTTCTTTTGCTCATTTGCAGAAGGCTTTGTTCCACGATGATTAAGTAGCATTGGCAGTGATGGACCATAGACATCTGCATCCAAAAAACCAACTTTAAAACCTTGCGATTTAAGCGCCAATCCTAAGTTTACCGTCACAGTAGATTTCCCCACACCACCCTTACAAGATGAGACAGCTATTACTTTTTTAACATTTTGAACTCTTCTCTTTGCAAGTCCTGTTGGCCCATGCCCCGCTTTTAATTCAGCTTTAGCGGCCGAAGGTGTTGAGTTTGGTGTTGATTTATATACGTCATTCGAGTTTTCAGAGATAGTTAAAACAGTAATTTTGTCAGCTTCAACAAAACCCTTCATCGCCATAATAACCTTGCTTTCTATTTCACGTTTTGCTTCTGGCGAAATTCCATCTCTTTTATATTTAAATACCAGACCACTTTCATCGTGTTTGGCTTCAACAATTCGATTCTCTTCTTTTAGCGTTTTTCCAGTATGTGGATTCACTATAACGCTAAGACGATTCAGTATATCTTGATTCATAAAAACTCCGTAATTTAGGTACCTGCTTATAATACTCGGCAATTTATTAAATTGAAAGTATTCCAAGGATGGTTATCAAGTAATAATTTAAGAAAATTTGGTAGCTCCATGTCACGACTTATCCTATAATAACTAAGACGCTTTTTCATCGAGGCTAGTGTGTCAAATGGACGAAAAATTTATCTAATTAATCCTGGTTTTCAAATTAAATTCAGTCTTTTTATTTCTATTCTTTTATTTGTGATTAGCATCATCTACCCATTCACTATTTATGAACTCATGAATAGTGTAGTGTCGCACTTAAACTCGATAATGCCGAACATTGCCAGAGACTATGATGGTAAAAAGAATCAAATCATTTTTTATTTGGTAATGTTGCAATTAAGTTTTACAGGTTTAACATTTTTTATCTGTATCTTTTTCTCTCATCGAATTGCTGGTCCCCTTTATAAACTACAAAAGTACCTTCGTGAGTATCGTGACGGAATGCCAAGAATACCATTGACTTTTCGCAAAGGTGATTACTTTCAAGAAGTAGCTGAAGATATTAATTTGACCTTAGATCAAATCGAAGAAGACCATAAAAAAGACCTCGTATACATTAGTGAAGTTACCACTTACATTAACAACTTAAACTTAGTTGTACCCGAGGATAAACGGGTTGTTCTTAATGAAATTATTGTTAAGCTTAACGAAATTCAAAACCGCTTCCATTCTAAGGAATAGAATAAAGTAATTTCGTGCAACAATATCGACAGGGAGGTCGTTTTGTTGAAATTTGTTTCTATATGTCTATTGTGTCTATTCTTTAGCCCGCTTTTTGCAAGCGCTAACCTAAATCTCACTCCAAGTGAATACGACAAAAATGTTTCATTTAAGCTTGATATTGCCTTTAGCGACCTTGATACTGGAAAAAATCTAATTGCTCTATTTACTGATTTAAACAAAGGTAAACTTAATCCTAAAATTACCAATAGTATTCTGGCGTTAAAAAATAAAAAGAATACATTCGATATACTTTTGCCATTTTATGAACGTCTAGAGCTTGTTCAAAAAATAAATTCGTTTGATGATTTGAAAAAAAACTGCACGTTATCATCTAATACCCCAAACGAATTTACCACCTCGCTTGTCATGCGTTTTCATTTGGCCCTTGACCGTTTTTGTCGCGCAGTCTTTATGCAACAATATACCAAGACAAAAAAATTTGCCGGATTTTCAAATGACGAACGTGAATTTTTTGTAAAAATTTTACCGTTCTACCTTTCTGGAGATGACCCTGCCACTGAGTTAATCGATTTTTTGAAAAATCTTAAAAAGAAGTCCGAAATACACACCAAGATTTCTGCCGACATTATTGAGGTTGCGATAAATATTGGTGCAATACCAAACAAAGAGTTACTTTCAAGTTTAAAACTAAACGAAAACGTACAAGCACTTTTGCAAGAAAAATCAAGCGCTCCTAAGAATGCTCAATCTTACTACGTCGATGAATTTGTTAAACTCTATAAAGACGCTGTTGCTGCCATTGAAAATGATGAGTTTGCCAATGGAAAACAGTTTTTAAATTCAGCACTAGAATTCTATGGAAAAAACAAACCCTTCATTCCCCAAAAACGTGTTTGGTCTGCCCTGGTAATTACGGCCAAAGAATTTTTTTATAAAGGCAAAGACGAAGAAGCCATTGAAATATTAGCTCAATCTAAAAACTATGCACCAGAATCTGAATATTCTGAATCTCACTTTCATCTTATCTGGCCTCATGTCGTGAATAAAGATTTTTCAAAACTAAAAACCACTGCAACTAAATACAAAATGTTCGATAATTTTGATAAAATGGATTCAAAAGTTCAATATTGGCTAGCAACTGCCATGATTAAAACAGGGGACGAAAAAAAGGGCAATCTTTTGCTCAATAAGATATTAACCAAGTCTCCATTTTCTTTCTACTCTATTATGGCCCTTAAAGATTTTTCGAGAGAAAATAAACAGAAAAACGAAAGTGAAATTTTAGACAAATTAATCGCTAAAGAAGCGCCTCTAAAAGTTACTCTTTCTTTGTTGTCGGCAACGGCTATCGACTCAATCAAGCGAATGAACATTTGGTATAAATTAAATTTTGATAGGTTCGGCGCCCTAGAAACGCGCTACTTGTTAACACTAACTAATGAAAATGGAATCGATGCGAAAAACACAAAACCAAGTCCTCAAGAATTTCGCGAGTATTTAATCGTAAATCTAATTAATTTTCTAAATGATCAAGAAAAGTTCATATCTTCATTTAAGCTCTTTCAAGACAACATAGATTCTTCAACGTTAAGTATGAATTACAGATTAATTCGCTTAATATTTCCAACAAATTATTTTGATCTAATTAAAAAAAATGCTGATGGACTTGACCCACTAATTATTATATCACTCATGCGACAGGAATCTGCTTTTAATCCGCTGGCCACATCCAGTGTTGGTGCCAAGGGTTTAATGCAATTAATGCCAGCTACAGCAAAGCGCTTAAATAAAAAAGTTAAAATTAAAAAACTTATTGATCCTGAAACAAACATTGCTCTAGGAACACAATATTTAAGGTTTTTAGCAGATCGTTTCGATGGTAATTTGATTTTCACGCTTGCCTCATACAATGCTGGCGAACATCGCATCGATCGCTGGCGAAAAGAAATTTTTAGAAATAGTGATCCATTATCAGTTATTGAATCTATTCCATATGAAGAGACTAGAAACTACGTTAAATTGATTTATCGAAATAATTTTTTCTATAATATTTTACTGAATAAGACTAATGTGAAGATTCCACTTGAAGAGACATTAAAACTAACTACCAAGTCACCAGACACTCTTTAACGAGCGTCTGGTGTAATAAACTTTAAACGTTAAATCTAAAATGCATAATGTCGCCATCTTTAACAACATATTCTTTGCCTTCTACTCGAAACTTACCAGCTTCTTTAACCTTTGCTTCAGTTCCGAATTGAACAAGATCGTCATAGTGATAAACTTCCGCTTTAATGAATCCTCGTTCAAAATCCGAATGAATTACGCCAGCGCACTGAGGGGCTTTCATTCCGTCTTCAAACGTCCAAGCCCTGCACTCTTTTACACCCGCAGTAAAATAAGTTCTAAGTCCTAGCATGTCATAAGCTTTTTTAGTTAATATCGATAAACCTGAAGCCTCAATACCTGCGGCTTCCATAAATTCCTTTTTTTCTTCTTCTGTCTCTAGCGCGGCAATTTCAGACTCGAGCTTTCCACAAATTTTCATGGCCTCTGAGCCCTCTTTTTTAGCTAACTCATAAACTGATTTAACATGTGCATTGTCTTCTAATAAACCCGCTTCATCCACATTACACAAATAAAGAACTGGCTTCATCGTAATCAAATTAAGCTCTGCAATTTCTGCTTTGTCTTCTTTTGATAAATCTATATTTCTTGCCGGTATGCCTTTTTCTAATTCTATTTTCACTTTATGAAGAATTGGTTCTTGAATTTTTGCTTTACCAGATATGTTCTTGTCTTGAGATTTCATAAATTTTGGTAGATTTACAATTTTTTTCTCAACAACTTCTAAATCTGCGTAAGCTAGCTCTAAGTTAATTGTCTCAATATCATCTGCTGGATTAACTTTTCCATGCACATGGATAACATCTCCATCTTCAAAACATCTCACAACGTGTACGATCGCATTCACGGCACGGATATGACCTAAAAATTGATTTCCTAAACCTTCGCCCTTTGAAGCACCTTTAACAAGCCCTGCAATGTCTACAAATTCTACAATTGTTGGAACTTCTCTTTCAGGCCCAACTAATTCACAAATTTTTTTCATGCGAGGATCAGACACTGCTACAACTCCAACGTTTGGCTCTATCGTACAAAAAGGATAGTTAGCAGCTTCGGCCGGGGCCGAGGTGATGGCCGAAAACAAAGTTGATTTTCCTACGTTTGGTAACCCTACAATTCCACAATTTAATCCCATGATTTTTCCTTATTTTAAACTAATTTCTTTTTACTATATTGAGTTGCCGCTTTTTGAAAACCGTCTTTTATATAGAGCTCTAGAGCTTTTGCAGTTTCTTTCAAAAATGGTCTAAAAAAGTCTTTATCCTCTCCTGCATATCCTGACAATACCCAATTAGACACATCTCCATGAGGCGGTCTTCCTATTCCTATTCTAAGTCTTTTAAATTCTGTTGTTGCAGTTAATCCAGCAATCGACTTAAGACCATTATGACCGGCCAATCCTCCACCTTGTTTGAACATAATTGTTCCAAAAGGTAGATCCAATTCATCATGGCAAACTAAAATATTTTCAATTGGAATTTTAAAAAACTGCATACAAGGAACCACCGACTCTCCGCTTAGATTCATGTAAGTCTGAGGTTTCAATAAATATATTTTAGAGTTGCCAACATTTACTTGGGCAAATTCAGCTTTAAACTTAGATTGCCAACTAAGACTTCCGGCAAAACTTAATTCCTCAAATATATCCCAGCCAATATTATGCCTAGTATACTCGTATTTTTTTCCAAAATTACCCAAACCAACAATTAATAAATCCATTGGTTCTGCCTAAATTAAATAAAAAGTGAACTAACTGAATCGTTATTAAATGTTCTATGAATTGCTTTGGCGAGTAAGTCTGAAGTAGAGAGAACTTTAATTTTAGAAACTTTTCGCGCTTCTTCGGTAAGAGGGATCGTATCAGTTACAATTACTCGATCAAGCTCTGCACAGTTACCAATTCGTTCTATGGCCGGCTTAGAAAAAACGGGGTGAGTGGCGCATGCAAATACTTTTGTTGCCCCTTTTTCGCGAAGGACGCGACAAGCTTCTACAAGAGTACCCGCTGTATCAATCATATCATCGACAATGATACACTCTTTATCTTGAATATTACCAATTACACTCATTGCTTGGGCAATGTTCTTACCAGTTCTTCTCTTGTCTATTAAGGCAATATCGCAATTTAATTTTTTAGCATAAAAACGAACGCGCTCAACACCACCTGCATCTGGTGAAACAAACACTGTATTTTCATTATAAATTTCTTTTTGAATATATTCTAAAATTACAGGTGAAGCGAAAATATTATCAAATGGTATATTGAAAAAACCTTGAATCTGACCGGCATGAAGATCCATGGTAATTACTCGAGTAGAGCCGGCAACGGTTAAAATATCTGCTACTAACTTAGCTGTAATTGGAGTTCTAGGACTTACTTTTCTATCCTGTCTAGCATATCCATAGAATGGCATAACCACAGTGATAGAACTTGCTGACGCTCTTTTTAAAGCATCAATCATTATTAAAAGTTCCATCATATGATCGTTTACCGGGGCACTTGTTGACTGAACGACAAAAACATCTGCACCGCGAACATTTTTTTCCATTTCACAAAAAATTTCACCATTAGCAAATCTTACTAATTGAGGGTCAACTAAAGGGACATCGAGATAATCAGAAATACTGCGAGCGAGAGATTGATTTGAGGAACCGGAAACCAATACGATCCGTTTCAAAGTAGTCTCCTAAATACATTTCCCCAAAAGTAGGGATGTATAGAAAAGTGGTTGGGGTGCAAGGATTCGAACCTTGGCATGGCAGAATCAAAATCTGCAGACTTACCACTTGTCGACACCCCAATAACGAATGAAACTAATATATAGAAACTTCTAGAATTTGTAAACCTAGAATTAATGAATCCCTGAAATCAGGTTACAGCCAAAGGCATTGAAACGTTGCCCCCTGTCACGATAAAAAAGCTGATATATCTGAAACGCCGTCGTTGAACCATAAAGGGCCAGACCTTTTTTCGATCGTGCTCCTTCAGTCCCCACCCACACTACAGTTAAATACTTGCCATCAAACGCGACGTACCAATTATCAAAACCAGAGTTTGTCGTTCCAGTTTTTCCAAAAAATTTTAAATTTTTAAATATTGGGTCTAGTTGTTTAGCAACTGTTGTCGTATTGGGGTCAGACAACAAATACAATACCGTTTGCTCCTCTAATTTATTGCCTAAATAAATATCCTCGCATTCTTCTCTGATAAACTTTTCAAAAGATTCTGATAAATTTAGCAACGAAAGCTCCCCACTTCCTAATAATTCAGAAGGATACTCTTTTAATGGCCGGTTAAGACTTGGCAAAATGCTAACTAACTCTGCTTCGAGGCGATCAAAACCGTACTTAGAGGCAAGGTGAATCACTGGTCGGTTAAGGGATTTTTTTAATGCATCACCAATGGTAACGACTGGTTCTTGCACGGTATTCGAAGCTTCTTTAGGTGACCATTTGCCAGAATTTAAATTTAGTGTAATTGAATCAGTTGATACTTTATCATTTAAAGAAAAATCAGTCTTTGTTAAAAAATGATAAATCAAGGGCTTTACCGTACTACCAATTTGATGCTTTTCAACTTCAATTGCTTTAACCAGACTTCGCTCTGACTTTGAATAATAATAGAACTTATCGGGTTTTGAGCCTTCATTATCGGCCAGAGAACGAACTAATACTTTTACGGCAAAATCATTGGCCCTTTCTGGGTAGCGCTCAAATATTTTTTCTTTTATTTCCGAAACTTTTTGCGCCAACACAAAACGCTCATACAAATTAAGTGCAAATTCTTCTTTTTTAGATATTGACCAAAGTTGTAAAAAATATCTTTCACGCTCACTAATCTTTAATTTACGCTGAAAAGATTCCCAGTCTTCTTTTTTCCAAATCAAATCTTTGCGATCAGGTATGTCTTTTTTCTCTACCATTTTTTGAAAAACAAGATTAGCTCTATTTTGCAACCTGTCGATGTGTTTTATTGGTGAAAAATAATTTGGACCTTTCAGCAAACTTACTAAAATAGAAATTTCATATGGTGTTAAATCCTGAGGCTTTTTTGAAAAATAAAACAGTGAAGCAGCATAAAACCCCTTAACCCTCATGCCCTGTAAGCCCCCCCATTGAAACTCATTTAGATAAGCCTCTAAAATTTTTTCTTTGGGAAACTTATTTTCAATATAAATTGAAACAATCATCTCATTTATTTTTCTGCGAATTGTTTTTTCATTAGAAAAAAACAAATTTTTGACTAACTGTTGCGAAATGGTTGACCCCCCCTGTTCAAACCTTAGAGACTTAACATTGGCGACAAAGGCTCTAAAAATTGAAATAAAATCAACTCCAAAATGATCTAAAAAACGAGCGTCTTCAACGGCTATAATTCCTTTCCAGAATAACGGGGGGATAAAATCAAAGGAGGTATAATGCTTGAAACAATAGATTTCATCACAGTCATTATTTAAAAGTGGCTGAAGTGTAAAATCTTTTTTAACTAAGAAATGTTTTTTTGAAATTTCTACCTCTTCCAGCACTCCATCCTGAAACATGTTATTAATAAAATTTTTATAAGTTTGAGACTCTGTAGAAGTTGTATAAAAAAATTTAAATTCTTCTTTTAAAATAAGTGCGCCCTCTTTAAAATCGATAGGATCTCCACTAGAAGACACTGGCCCAATGAGGTTTTTAGTTTTTTCTTCCAAAAGACTAATATTTGCTTCACTTAATGTTTTTTGAACATAAAAATACGCTCCAGATATGAATATCAGAACGATAACTAGGAATGCGAGTAGTATTTTAATTACCCATTGCTTCATTTCTTTATATTGCCTTCAAATATTATATAATTATCTCATGAATACATGAGTTAATTTTGACTTCACTTACTCATTTCATATAGTATTTTCTTTATTCTTACCAATTAAATTTACGAGGAGACCTTTCGTGAATCGAAGCTTTACTAAATTATGCCTTTTGGCCCCGCTTGTAATCGCCAGCTCTGCCCATGCTCTACCAATGGATTGGCACGGTACTTTTGGCGTAGACTCAACCATGATATCGGGTTACCGCTTTATCGATAACAAATCAGATAATCAAACCGGCGCAGGCTCTCAAGAAGTATCAAGCGCATCGGGTAGCAAACAATCTGCTTCTTGGCAAAGTTATATTTTTCGCTTGAATCCTGAAATCATAATAAATGATTCCGCAACTTTTAAAGGTGAATTCACAACAGGATACGGAGCTGGTGGAAATTTGGGAGATGACCCACAGACCAATGGCAATCAAAGCACTGCTAATAAATTGGGAGATGCACTTTACTACTACAATCAAGCTGGTGGAAAAAACATCACACTCTCTAAGGCATATCTTGAATTTTATTCTGACACTGCAACTTATCTTCTCGGACGTCACACTTACGACTGGGGTCTAGGTGCTTTATATAGTGACGGTGGTAACACATGGGATAGATTCTCTTATTCTCGCGATGGTGTGACCATGAAAGTTAAACTTGGTAATTTTCACGTTACACCTTATTGGTCAAAAATTGCTAATACGCAATCTCTAGCGCGCGCTACTTACGCCAAAGAATATGGAGTTGGCTTACTTTACGACAACCCTGAAAAAGATATTTCATTTGGATTAAATTACTCGAAAAAAAGTAATTCCAATTTAAACAACACTTATACTACGCAGACCCAAGATGGAAGTACTACGAGAACTCTTGGTAAATCAGACGTAAAAATTACCGATATCTATTTTAAAAAAATATTTGGAAAGTTTGATGTGGCAGTAGAAGTTCCCCTACTTGATGGCGAAATAGGCAATGCCAATTCCGCAGCTACGCCTACAAAATTATCTGCAAAAGCAATCATTGTAGAATCAAATTATCGCCACAATGATGCTTGGACTCTGGGATTTGATGCAGGTAGAGTTGATGGTAACGATTCAAATTCTGGTCAGTTCGACGCTTTGTATGTAAACCCTAATTACAAAGTAGCCAATATTCTTTTCCATTATAACATGATGGCGGTTTCGGATACTAATCAAAGTGTCTATGATGCCTATTTAACAAATGCACTTTATTTAAAACTTAGAGCAGAATACAAAACAGAGAAATGGGTTTTAGATGGTGCGCTTATTCATGCCAAAGCAAGTGAAACTGCGAGCAATGGCGCTCTTGCTTATAACCATACTAAGCACCAATACTTTAATGCCGTCGCAACTCAAGATGATAATCTAGGAACAGAAATTGATTTTGCTGCTAATTATAAGTGGAACTCAGAAATTTCGATTGGCACAAAGCTTGGGTATTTGTTAACGGGTGATTATTATGCTTTTAACAATACCGGCACACCGAACAAAACTAAAAATGCCTTATTGATGCAAATTAATGCCGGCGTAAAGTTCTAAAAATTAAATAAAAAAGGCCAGATTTTATTCTGGCCTTTTTTAGCTTCTTTTAAAATTTAGTATTGCATTGGATAACCCATAGCTGATCCACCATACATTTGGTATCCGCTATTTCCATAAGACGTTCCTAATTGCCCCATTCCATTCATCGACATACCACCGTATGTCTGTTGTTGTGGCATTTGTCCCATTGGGATTCCATTTTGCGCATACCCCATATTGGTCATTGCTGAATTATCATTACCACTTGAAAACCAAGAAGGCATTAAATCTGACTCAGAACCAAGATCGGCAATCGTATCGTCGTCCTCAGATCCTTCACTCAGAGCTTCTTGTTCTTCTTTGTATTTTGTATAACCATCGTAAAGCATTTCACGTTTTTTATACAACCCACTTACGCCTTGAGATTTTTTCGTCAACACTCTTTCCGCTTGAGCTTTTTCTTTGTATGCAGCTTGAACTGCTTTCTGACATTTATTCTGATTAACAATAAAGCCAGTACATGCTTTATTGATTTTCTTTCTCATGCTTTCTTGTGTTTTTTCCCAAGAAACCTGTAATCTTTTTGTTTCATTTTGAATTAAGCGAGCATTTCTTTCTAACGGTTCTTTATCTCCATTTCTAACAGAATAAAGATCTTTCCAAAGATTCGTCATCTCGGTTTTCTCTACATCATATTTCTTCAAACGCTTACTCACCTCTGCAAAACTTTTAATCTTATCTTCGTTTAACTGAGTGTAGAGTTTAATTTTTTCGTTAATGACCATTACATTTTTGGCCTGAGTAGAAATTCCTTCATTGGCCAGACGTTGTAAAAGAGCATTAAAGTTGGCGCCGTTCGATCTAAGTAATTGTGCCAAACCCTCTTTAAGTTTAGTGATTTCTTCATCAATACGAATCTTTTCATGGTCCTCAGCAGAGCTAGCTTTAGCAATTAATTCATTAATACGTGCTTGAATTGGTTCTACTAACTCACGTTCCATTTTTTTCATTAGATCTTCATACTTATTAACTTCAGCAATAAGACGAATCCTATCTTTAATTCCAGGACCTGAGATTTTTGCTTCCATTTCAGTTAATGGCTTGATGAAATTTTTCTCTGCATCTTCAAGTGCTTTTAAAACATACTGGCCATCAAGCGCTTGCGATATTTGGTCCATCATATCAGCAAGAGATTTGATTCCTTTGATTTCTTTTTTAAGCTTTAAAATCTCTTCTGCTTTTCCTTCACCCTGACAAGCTTTTTCAACTTTTTCAAGCCACAGATCTCTTTCAGTTAAATACCCCATGACTCCATCATTTTTATGATAGGCGAAACATGCTTTATCAACATCATTAATTCCACGTGGCGACTCTGAAGTCATTTTTGTTGGGTAATTATTTGAAGTATTAAAGTCACTTGGCCATCTATAATATAGCCTTGATGATACATCCGACTTGAATCCTGGCAATGGATTTGAAGCTGGAGAAACTATTTTGGGAGTATATTCACCAAATTGAATTGAATCGTGATCGATATTTCCGTCGACTAATTTACCATTCTTTTCTATACATTCAATTATTTGATCATGAGTTTGATTTGCTCCATCTTTTCTCACAACAACTGAAACTTGATAATCACTACTCCCATTTATTTTTTCTGGAACAAGTACGATTTCTCCACACGCTTTATAGTGTCTTGGGATTTCATATTTAAACTTGCCTTCTGGAGTTATTTCCATTGTTATCTTTGCATTTTCATCTGCAAATAAATTCTTTAGAAATTCTTCGGATAATGCTTCTGAATTTGAAACTTGCGGACAAGATTCTCGCACTTGATCTTGTACAACAACCTTTCCTGCTGGTGGTCTTGTTTGTGTACTGCCACCACTTGGCTCACTTGTAGATGTACTACCAGATCCTTTTCTTTCTCCAGAGCCTTTTCGTCCTAGAGGAGCAGCATGTGATGCTTCCGAAACTAAGGCAAAAAGAGAAAGTGATAATAAAAGTCGCTTAGAATTCATATTCATAATTGTCCCCACAATCGAGTTCTCTTTGCCTTATCGGTATTTTTTTTTATTTCTTGAGTGTTTTGAATTTAAAGATATTTGCCTAAAAATACGACGACTAATCAATATGATATGGATCTACGTCTATTTTCTGACTTATATAATACGGTAATTGGTAATTATTTTGATAAGTCGATAACATATTATGGAGTTGGTTAACATCTGAGGATCTAAGCAGGATGGACCAGTTAAATTTATTAACTCGCTTTTCAATATACGAAGGCCTAGGTCCCAATATATCAATATCCTTAAAATGAAGTCGCTTTAAATCATTAAGCCAAGTTACAATCTTTATGCACTCATCAATTAATCGGTCTTGATGTTTAGAATTAAATGAAAGTAGCACCACTCTTTTAAAAGGGCTACATTGACACAATTTTCGCAAACTTAATTCTTCACTATAAAATTCATCAAAACTATGATTGACCACGTGATGAAAAACGCTATTACTTGGAGTTAAGGTTTGAATAACAACCTCTGCGTCTCCACCAAAGCGGCCAGACCTTCCACTAACTTGTACTAGCGTATTATAAGTTCGTTCATTAGAACGAAAATCAGGAAAGTTTAATTGAGAATCAATTCCAAGAATTATAACCAAATTAACTTTCTTGAAATTATGCCCCTTAGAAAGCATTTGAGTTCCTACCAGTGCATCGATTTTGCCTGAATGAAAATCCGAAAGAACTGATTCCAGTTGTTTAAAATTAGTTATTTCTTCTCTATCAAATCGATTAATTACTCTTTTGGGAAAAATTGATCTTAATAAATCTTGTACCCTTTCCGTACCAAAACCAATAGGACTTAAGTTTAAATTCATGCACTCTGGACACATTTCAGGTACTGACTCTTTATAGTCACAAAAACCACAATCTAAAATATTTTTTCTTTTAAAGTATTTTAACTGCGTAGTGCAATTTGGGCACGAAAACTGATGTCCACAGCTTGTACACTGTAAATAACTAGAAAAACCCAAACGATTAATAAAAACTAAAACTTGTTCATCTCTATTAAATGCTGCCTCTATTTTTTTTATACTTAGTGGATGAAAAGGCCACGCCAATTTAAACTCTTGTTTTTCACGCGTAGATAAATCTTTTTGTCGCATGTCCAAAACAGTTATCGCGGGCAATTTTTCAACCAGCGCTCGTTTTTTTAGAGGAAAATAATAATGTTTGTTTTTAGTTTTTTTGAAACTGTCATATGTCTCTACTGCAGGAGTAGCTGATCCGAGCACAATTGGAATGTTTTCTAAACTAGCTTTTTTAATCGCTAAATCACGAGCATTATAAGGACAACGATCTTCTTGTTTAAATGATTGATCATGCTCTTCATCTACTATTACTAGACCTAAGCCTTGAATTGGAAGAAATACACTGCTACGAACTCCTATTATTAATTTCGGGTCATTATCATTTTTGAGTAATTTCCATAATCCATATTTATCACTGGCCGTTACGGCTGAGTGGTAAGAATAAATTTTACACGTAAGGTGATTTTTAAAAAAACTTATAAACTGTGGAGTTAAATTTATTTCTGGGATTAAAAATAGAACCGATCTATTTAGCCTCAAAACATCTTCAATTAATTTTAAATAAACAACACTTTTTCCTGAGCCAGTTACTCCATGTAAAAGAGATTTACTATAGCCAGAATTTAGTATTTTGGCAGTATGCTCATAAGCAACGCGCTGTTCACTCGTTAATTCTAAACTCTCGCCTTTTCCTAATCCTTCTTCTAGTTTGAGTTCTCTAGGGCGCTTAAGTGTTTTGGGTAAGCTTTCAAAGATAATTTGTCCCAAGGGATAGTGATAATAATTTGAAATCCAGCGATAAAAAGATAACTCGTTGCCATCTAAGAAAAAATCTCGAGTTAATTGATTTTTAATTATTTTTAACTTGCTTACATCAATATCAGCCGAATCAACTTGCTCTAGCACACAAGCCTCAACACTTCTTTTCCCCAAAGGAACTTCGACCAATTGTCCGGTAAAAAAATCTTCTCCTAAATACGTTAGTAACGATTGATTAAATGGAGAATTAACTGCTAGTAAATATTTTTTCATTAAAATAAAAAGACTTCTAGGTCTTCTTTTTGTCCAGTTGTATCAGTAATTTTTTTAGACTCCTCATACTTACTCATAAGACTTTTTTCTTTGTTTGTTTTTGTTTCTACACCCAGGACTTGGATTTTATAGATTCGCCCATCCTTACTTTGCAGCGCCCAGATTTTTGGAAATTCATTAATCCCATTTAGTATTCCATACTGATCTAATTCTATTTTTGATTGAGTGTTGTCATTGAAAGTTACTTCTAGTATTTTCAATCTTCTTTCTTCGTTAGAAAAATATCCTTGCACATTTTTCCAATCAGCATGCCACATAAAGACCGACCCCATTTTGGATAACTTCACATTGGGAGAAGATCGCAAAGAATTTGCTCTAAACAATTCCTGTACACGTTGTTTTTCTTTTGGGTCCTGTGGGTTTAGTGGTGAATCGGCATCTGACTTAGATTTACTCGACGATAGATAAGTTTTGTATTGGCGCAAAAGCCGCATTTTATCTTCATTGTATAATGACTTTGTTTTAAGCACAGCTGATCCTGATTTTTCAATCAACGTTTCTAGTCCTGTCCCCTTATTAAAAACTAAAAAACCTAAAACAGAATAAAACATAGAGCGCTCACCTGTTCCATCACGTTTTACTCGCAAAAAAAGATCAGAT
>CAYWBR010000046.1:0-2517 GCA_964456675.1 uncultured Bacteriovorax sp.
GTTGTTTCTGTTCGATATCCGCTTGATATGAGTTTCTTCATTTGCCCGATTCTTATGGCAGCCAAGCGCAAGAGGCTATAATTACAAATATTAAAAAATGATTTTTTTAGTTTAATCATATTTAGATTAAATTAAATTATCCAAGTTTGATGGCCCAATCTCTTATAAATGCAATCGCATTTTACATGTCTTAAGATAATCCTAAAGATTTAAAAAATTTTGAATTAGTAACTTAAATTAAAATGGTAAGTATAAATTTGTAATTAATTTAAAGAGGTCGTTGGGCATGATTTTAATTTTAGATGATGATCAAGAATTTGTGATGACGTTGCGAGATGTTTTACTTAAGTTGGGTGTGTGTGTGGTGGCCACGACTGACCCATTTGAAGCTATTGGCGTTGTACGCTCTAATAAGGTTACTCAGGTAGTATCAGATTTTCAAATGCCAGTGATGGATGGAATAGAGTTTTTCGAAAACGTGAGACAAATAGACCCAGAAGTAAGAAGAATAATACTGACTGGATACTCGGATAACTTAGAGTTAAAAAATGCACTTATTGATAATGTTGTTAACGTTGTTGCGTTAAAACCAATAGACCGCCAAGGACTAATAGATCTAATCTCTAAAAAGTGATCTAGTAACTTTTCAAAATGGATTCTAAAAGCGCAGAGCAACTTGATTCTGTCATAATTTCTTTAGTGCCACTTGTACCAATAGTTTTTAGTCCATTTAAGTTCTTTAGAATTTCATCTTTTGATATGGACTCGCTTGTCGGCATAGATTCTAAGACCACATTTCCGTTATATGTTACTTTGCGGTAGACGCCACTGATGTTTATACTGGCGTAAGTATAAAGCTTAATAAAATAGTCGATATCGAGTGTTTTTGGTTTCGGAACAACTACGTAGCTGCCACTAGGGTTTCCAATTGAGACGGAAAAGGAATAATCTTTTGACTTATTATCAGTAAATTTTTTTAACTGCTCTAGGAGTGTTTGTATTTTTTTTTGAGCCTGTTCATTTTGCGTAACTAAAATAATTTCAAGTGGTCCCTTCTTGGGATTCCAAGTACCATCAACGAGTCCACTGTTAAATGCTATTTGAAAATCTAGAGAGTTTTTCGCCAAATTGTTTATTTCTGTAAGAACTTCTCCAGCAGATGAAAGCTTTGTTAATAAAAAATCATCAGTAAATGTAGGATTACTAGCGGCAAAATCACTAACCTTTTTTGCAGTTAGAGATTTGTCATCTTTTAATTGTGAAACAACGTAGTGCCGATATGAGTGGGATTTATCTTTTAATACTTGAAAGATTAACTTCTTATTTTTAACGGCCAAGCTGGCGATTGGATTATGATCTCCTACAGATCTTGGAATTCCTGAGGTGTCTCGTTTAAAAAGTGCAGCCAGTAGGCGAGTTTGGGAATTTTTTCTTTTTGAACTAGTTGCGTGAGCTAGAGTTTCCGTTTCACTTCCTAAAATATCAGAGATAAGAAGGAAAAGTTCTAGTTCATCTTTTGGACTATCAAATACTCTTCTTAAATAAGATGTTTCAACTTCTACAAATTCAGATCTGACAGATACTTTTTTTAACCAAGCATTATCTTCTTCAAATGGAGAACCTACATGTTCTACTGCTCCTACAAATTGGGCATCTTTTATTGACATTGGGGTATTTAGCATTGGAAGTTTTTTATCGCCATCGTATACAAATTTAGGAGAGACTAAGTCCCCAACTTTGTAGCCTTTACCTCCAAATGCACCAGCGGTTCCCATGTAGGTAATTTTTGAGTGCCCTGTTCGTTTTAAGGCTTTTGCCAGCGGTAGAATTTCATCCCCCCAAACATTGGAAACAACTCGCCAACGAACGACTTTACCATTGCTAGATTTGAATACATAGTCACTCATTTCAACGGTGAAATTATCGAAATTATATAGTTTGTATTTTGGGGATAAACCTGCAATAACATCTTCCCCCATTTCTTCTTTATATAATTCAAACGCTGACTCAATTAAACTTTTTTGGTTAAATAGTTTTTCGAAATCTTCACTGTCTTCAATTAATTTTTCAAATTTTAAACGATCTTTTTGATCCATTTTAGAAAGTATTTCTTGGTACATACTCGGGTTTTTTTCCTGCAAATCAATGAGAGCACTGGTCTT
The DNA here is from genome assembly GCA_964456675.1 of uncultured Bacteriovorax sp. Taxonomy (GTDB): domain Bacteria; phylum Bdellovibrionota; class Bacteriovoracia; order Bacteriovoracales; family Bacteriovoracaceae; genus Bacteriovorax. The sequence goes on from CAYWBR010000046.1 coordinate 2,163, forward strand.
ATTAAAAATTTCAAATCGCCCATCAATAGATTCTTTTTGCCCAATGATAACTCGATCGGCTTTTGGTAATAGTTTTAACTGAAGAACATGTTCGTCTTCTCTGGTTTTTTGAAAAACATTGATATCACCGTTAAGCACAACTTTTGCTTTTAATTTTGTACCCGGTGGGAGTGAAAGGGATAATTGAGAAATGAGATGGTTTAATCGATCTTTTCCACCGATATTTGTCATGACGATGCGATATTTACTTTCACCAGGGTAACGCACTATAAATATTTTGTTATAGTTTTTAGCGAGAGGTTTTATTTCATAAACCAATTCTTGCAATAACTGGACCAGTTTTTCTTTTCTTTAC
>CAYWBR010000046.1:2527-21495 GCA_964456675.1 uncultured Bacteriovorax sp.
TCATAAACCAATTCTCCCTTGTCAGAGACTAGTTTTTTTAAAAATTCTCGACTGTCTCCTAAGAAAAATTCAATTGTTCTTTGGTTTTGATTTGCTTCCCAAAATATTGCTTGGGTATTTCTATTGGCGATATAGTGATTAGCATCTAGGGTTTGTTCAGTCGAATTCAGAAGTGGAGCGTCTAGACTTTCTCGCACTAGTTCAGCCTTAGCATTTGGTTCTAAATGAGTTTTAATCTTTAATGCAGATTCATTAAGTGAGAAAGCTTCATTGAGTTTATTTTTAAAAAAATTGTATCCCCATTTTAGATCTGATCTATTTGTATTTTTGGTTAACCCTTCTTTTTCTAATAATTCCCATATTAAATCATCGTATTTTAGAGCATCTTGTAGATCGTTTGTATTATGGCCAAGTGCCAAGAGATCTTGTGGTTTTATTGCGCGCAAATATTTTACTATTTCATCAGGAATTTTTCCTTCCATGGCCACTGAATATTCATTTATATAGTATTTGAATTTATCGATGTATAAATAATAAGTAAGTGAATCAAGTTCAGAGGCGGGAGTTCGGCCCGTAGAATAAGTATTTTTAATTGGTGCCAAACGCGAATAAGTTGTTTGCGAATCAAAACTTGCACAACTAGAAATGAGAAGTGATGCCAAAAGTGTTGAGCTAAGCGCTATTGAGTGTAATGTCGCTTTTGTTTTAAACTTAAAAAAATTACTCATGATCCATCCCCAAATAGATAAAATTCAAGCCTCTATTTATCGGATATTTTCTAGATTCGTTTAGAAAAAAAACACCGGATATTTGAGTCTGTTGGTCGGTTATACTATGGGTAAAATATTTGTGTTTCTCTTGGTTTAATAAAGGTAGAATATCAATACAAAATTTTGAATAAAGCTTAAGGAACGTTATGAATTTAAAAAATCGACTAGATTATCAAAACTTAAGAGCGAAAGCTTCAAATATAAAGCGAGTATTTTTTTATCGAATATGTGGAACAGGTATGGGGGCAGCAGCCTGCCTTCTAAAAGAGAAGGGGTATCATGTGGAAGGTGGTGACTCAAACTATTATCCACCGATGAGTACCTATTTGAAAACGACCGGCATTCCAACGCATATTTTAAAAGATGTTACCACAGAGTTTTTAAAAACATTTGATCTAATTGTAGTTGGAAACGTTGTGGCTGGAACTAGTCAAGAAGCACGCAGTATCGAAGAACTTGGAGTTTCTTTTTGTTCATTTCCAAGTGCTATTGGTGCGTTGGTATTGGCCGATGTAAATGTCATTGGGATTGCGGGTACCCATGGAAAAACAACCACCACTTATTTGGCCACACAAATGTTTGAGAATTTAGGACTTAGGCCAGGATACCTGATTGGGGGAGTGATGGAGGGAAGACCCTCTTCAGTTCTTGGTTCAGGAAAATATTTTTTTATAGAATCAGATGAATATGATTCGGCATACTTTGAAAAAATTTCTAAATTTAGATCTTACTCATTAGATAACATGATTTTAACTTCTTTGGAGTTTGATCACGCGGATATTTTTAATTCTGTTGAAGATATTAAAAATCAGTTTAAAGCAGCTCTGCCAAATATTGATAATAGAATTATCGTTAATCGAGATTATTCTGCGATTGTAGAACTTTTTTCTGAAACTGAAGGAATAGAAAAAAAGAATTGGACATTTTATGGTGAGAAATCTGATTTAGGCCCTAAAAATGTAGTTACAACTCCAGTCGGTTCAACTTTCCAAATTAATTTAAACGATAAAACTTATAGTTTTAAAACTAATGTTATTGGCTTTCACAATATTTTGAATTTAACTTCAGTGATTGTATATGCACTACTTGAGGGGATTACTAGTGATGCAATTAATGGGGCGATCTCTAATTTGCAAATGGTGAAAAGACGACAGGAAGAGCGTGGATTTTATAAAAATGCGCTAGTCATAGATGATTTTGCCCACCATCCAAGGGCAGTAGATTTAACTATTGATGCAATAAAAGCCAAATATCCTTCCAAAAAAATACATGTAATTATGGAGCCTAATTCCGCGACGGCCCGTTCGGCAATTTTTCAAAAAGAATTTACAGCTTCTTTAGACAAAGCTGATTCAGTTGTGTTTACGAAGCCAACACGTCCTACGAGTGTTAAAGGTGTTGGAGATTTAGACATCGTTGAAATAACAAATCAGGTACTAGCAAGTGGGCGACATGCTAAAGTGGTCGGCGATCTTTTAGAGCTTCGCAAAGAAATAGAGCGTAATATTGGTGAAAATAATCTTATTCTTATTTTGAGTAACGGAACTTGCTTAGGGCTATGGGAATCTGATTTTGTAAATGAATTGGCCAAGTGATTTAATTTTAACTAATGCAAAAATACAAAAAAATATTAATAATTTTTACCTGTTTTTATCTGGTCAATCCAGTGATTCATGCCCAGGTTAACAAAGATAAAAGGCTTCCTCGGAATATAAAAGAAACGCAAAAAATTATTACACAATATTTAAAATTTCAATCAACTTTTCGTGAGAAACTTTGTACTGCCAAAGTTGAAAAAGAATTTTCAGTATTAAATCAAAATTTTAAACAATTTGGAAAATACATTCCCGCTAATCTCGATGATAAAATTGATTCTAAAACAATTAGCACTCACATTTCCTTGTTTGATGAAAAAGAGAAATGGATTTCTTGGAGTATTGATCGACTTAATTTAAATAAAGATTTTACTGTAACCTTGGGGCTCATTAAACAATTGAAAGATCAGCGGTTAAACCTGATAGCGCTTAAGCATCAATACTCGGTCAACAACTCAAGCGATAAGAATGAAATAGAAAAAAAAGCAAAAGAATCATTGGCCAATTTTAAAAGAGAATTTCAGATTCTTTTAAATCAAATTCCTTTTTTGCTAAGCTTTAAATACCCAGTTGATCATTTAGAATTAAGAAAAAATTATGATCATTTTAAAGAAATTAAAACTAAAGAAGGCAGACAAAAATCCAATCAAATTTTCTTTTTAAGGAGAATTTTACAAGATGGAATGTATGATGAGGGACTTGTTAGAAATGATTCAGTTTTGCGTGCTGCAATTGATACCTTTCAAATTTCTCTGAACGCAAATCCTCATGGCATTTTTTTTACAGAAAACGAACGGTATGACAGTAACTATTTATTAAAAGCTATTGAATCAGTCTTAGAACTGGGTGCAGATAATATATTGAATCGCTTGATTGTGTGGCGAGAGCGAAACCGTCAAATAAGAGAGTTTTATCAAAATATTTTGGATAATAAAGTATTGCGTGATGGTGAGATAACTTCGGTGCAAAAACTTTTAGAAGATAAAGCACGTGCAACTAGCGAGTTAAAAGAATTCGTTCTAAAAAAAGAAGCCGAGGTCTATAGGTACTGGAGTGAGCAAGATGAACTTTATCAAGCCTTATACGTAATAGAGTCAATTCTGTATAGTGAAGTTGGCACTCTTGATGGCAGGAATGCAGAAGAGCGTAGAGAAATAGCACAAGTTGTTCTTAATAGGTATTTTACTGAAAAATATAACCATATATCTTCTTTTGATGTTTTGTATCCTTATCTAATAAATATAATGGGACAAAGAGTTGAGCAAAAGAATAATGCAATTATCTCGCATCCTTGGTTAAACGTATTATTAAAAGAAGCCGAATTTTCTTTTACATTATTTTTTATACCAGGAAATTTGCACTTATACTGTCCAGATCAAACTAGAACCGGCCAATTTTTAAGACGAGAAAATGTAAAAATAGCCTTAGAAAGTCTAAAAAATTTTAATAAAAACTATAAGGGATTAAGATATTATTCTCGCTATTCAATGCAAGGAAGAATTGAGATGGACTCAATTTGGAATGAATATACTTCTTTAGCGGAAAAGCCTGGTCTAAAGGCCAAGAACTCGCAAGCGCTATTAAAAAAATATCATGCAGGTAATTATACCTATCTCTATGAGTTTAAATCTGCTAGAGAAGACGATTACATAGTTATAGAAATCGATGATAAAAGCTACTCGATAAAAAAGATTTTACCAAAAGATGTTTTCAACCACCGCAATACCCATATGTTTAAATTTTTTGGCCCAAAAAATTAAAAAGTATAAATAAAATGATCAATACTCCTTGCAAAGTCTTACCAGAATGAGTAAAGTCCGATAAATTACCTTAGTGTATTATTTGTTTAGTGTTTTTTTATTTAGCTGCCTTGAATCGGCCCTCATTTTATTGGAGATTAATATGTTAAAAGATTACATCTTTACTTCTGAGTCTGTTACGGAAGGTCACCCAGACAAAATTGCGGATCAAATTTCAGATGCTGTATTAGACGCAATGCTAGCGCAAGATCCAAAATCTCGTGTTGCTTGTGAAACCTTAATTACAACTGGTCTAGTTGTTCTGGCAGGAGAAGTAACAACAAATGCCAATGTTGATTTCCAAAAAATCGTGAGATCTACAATTGCAAATATTGGATACGATGATTCTAGAAAAGGTTTTGATGCTCACACTTGTGGTGTAACTGTTGCATTAGGTAAGCAATCGCAAGACATCGCTCAAGGTGTTAATGAGAACGAAGGAACGTACTTAGAACAAGGTGCCGGGGACCAAGGGTTAATGTTTGGTTATGCAATTAACGAAACAGCATCATTCATGCCTTTAACAATTGATTTATCACATAATTTAGCTCGTCGTTTATCAGAAGTTAGAAAAAATGGAACTCTTCCACTTCTTCGCGCTGATGGTAAAACACAAGTTTCAGCTCAATATGAGAATGGAAAAGTAAAAAGATTAGACGCAATCGTTGTTTCTACTCAGCATGCAGAAGAAATGACTTTAAAGCAAATCGAAGAAGGTGTTCGCGCTGAAGTTATTAATAAAGTTGTTCCAAGCCACTTAATCGATAACAATACTAAAATCTTCATTAACCCAACAGGACGCTTCGTTATCGGAGGCCCTATGGGAGACTGTGGTCTTACAGGAAGAAAAATCATCGTAGATACTTACGGTGGTCATGGTGCTCACGGTGGTGGTGCATTCTCAGGTAAAGATCCTTCAAAAGTAGATAGATCAGCTGCCTATGCTGCTCGTCACGTAGCTAAGCACATTGTAGCGGCGGGCCTTGCTGAAAGAGCGTTGGTTCAAGTCGCATATGCAATTGGTGTTGCAAGACCAGTATCTTTCCTAGTTGAAACTTTTGGTACTGAAAAAGTAGATCAAAAGAAGTTAACTGCTGTGATCAATGAAATGTTCGATATGAGACCTAAGGCCATTATCCAGTCTTTAGACCTATTAAAGCCAATCTACTCTCAATCAGCGGCTTACGGTCACTTTGGACGTGATATCTTCCCATGGGAGAAGCTAAACCGTCTTGATGAGCTTAAGTCTCATTTTTAATCTAAATAGTATCTAAACAGCGGCTGGCACCTTTTTGGGGCCAGCCACTGTCTAAAAAATCGACAGTTTTCAGATTATTTAGCACACCAGTTTGTAATCTTTTCATAAAGCCCCATTTCAAAGCAGTTTTCCGCTAGAATTAATCCGTTATGAAAAAAATAATAGCACTAACATTGTTGATAATTTTTACTTTTGAGTCAGCTCTTGCTGGACAAAAAAGCAGTTGTAACCAACTCATGGAAAATTTTTTTCAAAGAGACAAGCTTGTTTCGAGATTAAAAAAAGATGCTGCTAATTATAATATTGAACTCTATGGACTTAAAAATACTCCACATGATAAAGCAAAATTTGAATCTATCTACGTACGTTGTATGTCTCCAGGGGCCAAAGAAATAGATGATGTTGCTTCGAAGAAATTAAATAATACATTTCATGCAATGTCGATAGGCACGATGATTGTTGGCTATTCCTATAGTAACTGGGATAAGCCTAAGGATGTGGAATGGTTTTTTAAAATGGGACTGGGGTTAGGATTTGGTGCCGCTGCAGGGTTTTTACAAAATAAATTAATTAAGGATACTGGAAATAAATATTATAATTTGATTTTAGAATATTTATACGGCAGAGGTTCAGACGTTGCCTTTATGGGGGTTGATAAAGCTATCGAAAAGCTTACAACTGATGATGAAAAAGAATTAGAACTACAATTAAAAATTAAAAATATCAAAACAAATGACGATTACTTAAGATTCAAAAAAACCTTTCATTCAGAATCGTGGTATGAGAATTTTCGCCATAAACTTGTTACCTCATTTGGCTATTTAGATTCGGTCAGCATTGGTGCAGGGGTTTACAAAGGCGTAGATTTTAACAATTTAACACCAGAACAATTGCAAAATGAAGATATTCAAAAAGTAGTTATCGCTGCCCTTATTGCCGAGGAAAAAAACAGAAGGAAAATGGCAGTAATCAATACTGGAAAAACAGAATTGGACAGTTTCATTTTTGATTCAGTCTACGCAGCTTTCAAAATTCCAAAAGACATTATTGTAAATAGAATAACAACACAAATTATTTGCTTAAATATGCATAACCAGCGTAGAGGCTTTACTCAAGCAGTTGGGCTTAATGTATTAAATCAAGTTTTATTTGCCGACTATTTTGGTGTGACATATAAAATTATAAAATACGAATTACTAGGTACAGATGAAAATTCTGTCGAAAAAACAAATACTCAGAAAATAAAATAGATAAATATAAATACCAAAGTTAAAAGATTTGGTATTTATATATTTCAGTAAATAATTGAATTAACCGAGAAGCTTTATAATTATTATCAAAGCCAATTGGTGAATTATGTCTGCACAAATAAAAAAAATTTTTCTAGCCATAACCTTAATATTAGCAAGTATAAACATCCAGGCCCTCGACGTTATTGTTGAGTCAAACAAATTGGGGTGTGCTGGATTACTTACAAATATAATTCAGGGTAAAACTCAATACGTCACAATAAGTAAATTACCAAAAACACTTCCGGAATCACTTTCATCAAAACCATACCCAAATAGTAAAATAGAATCGAAGGCACTTAGATTTAATAATGCATTTTTTAGCAGTTTAAAAAGTGTAGAGTATATAGATTCAAATTCTAAAAGTCCTCTGGCTGCCTTAAAAAATGGAGAGCTTTACAATTTTGTTGTAACTAAAGATGAAGTTCGATTTGCAAGTACTTCGAGAGCTTTTAACGCTAAAAATATTGCATCTAAGCATGCTTTGTTGGCAAAAAATACCGATGAAGTTTTTTATGCAGGAGAAGCATGGCTAGAAAATGGTATTTTAGTTGTTAATCATAATTCTGGAACATTTCGACCAAACCCAAAGTATCTTTCAGATGTTGCGCTCTATTTTCAAGCGGCTTTAGGGGTTGAGAAAGTTACGTTTACCGATATTCTCCCTCCACCGGGAAAAACGCTTAAGCAATCAGTTCAAGAGAAAATAAGTAATTTAAAAGCTTATGTAAAATCAAAGATCACATCATTTGAAGAATTTTTTGTGGGATTATTTGCTCGTGATGAGTATTTTGGAAAAATTGTTGCTGTTGATTTAGACGGAAATCCTGGCAAGGATATCGTATTTACAGTTGAGCGATACATCGGTTCTGGATTTTTTGGAGTGGTTCATCAAATTAAGATTCAATCAATGAGTGCAGAGGCCAAAACTAAATTTCCCACTCTGCTATCTGCTGGTAATTTTCGCACAGATCTTGTAGTTAAATTTCCGCATAATATTTCATTGTTAAATCATCTACCACGATTTAATGTTTTTGATAAATCAATTATTAAAGAAGCAAATGAATTAGATAAAATTAAATCAATAGTAACATCTTTTGAACAAGCTGGTGCCGATATTTTATTTAATGGTAAAACTGATAAACCATTTTTAATTAAACAATTTGTGACAGCTTCCTCTGTACAAAAAATTGCAAAATCCACCTTAAGTCTGACCGAAGAGCAGAGGCTTGCCTTAAAACGTGATATTTTTGATATGGCAGTCGTAGTCGATAAAAAACTTCAAAAAGATTTAGATATTAAGGCCGAGAATATTGCTTGGGATGAAGCAGGTAAGCGTTTTATAATGTATGAAATGGGAATGAAAACGAAAACAACCGGCTTTTATATAAAAGATGGTTTTGAAGGTTATGTAAATTACGTCAATCAGAGATTGCACTATTATGGAACTAAAAGAAATCCTGCAAGTGCGCAAGAGATTAAAATGTGCAGTGATAACGTTTTGGATGTCCCAGTTGATTTTCAAAAAACTTTTTATAGTGATTTGTACGAAGGTGAAATCGACTTAAAAAACAATCTCATTTCATTTAGAGAAAACGAAATTGACGGATGTTTTAGAGTAGAAAGTATAAATTTTTTAAGGGATAAATCGTTTATAAATTTATCCCTTAAAGAAAAAGGTACTGCGAACAGGTTGGACTTAGTGCTAACGAAAGAAAATGATAATTTCTTAACTAGATTTACAATCTATGTAGGATCAAAAATTCAAGGGATATCAATTTTTTCGGAAGTGGAAATCAGATAAAATTATTTGTCTATATAGCTAATGACTTCATCATGAACTTTTTCAACCACTTCAAGAAGATTGTCGCGATCAATTTTTTCAACATCTTTGATGTATTGATCGCTAATGTTAAAAGTTCTATGGAAGTTCCCTAGGGCGTAGGCCTCATCAAGATAGAGTTCTTCCATGTCTTTTTTCTTGATGTCGTCTAGGGCAAGGCCGATATGGCTTTCATGGATTTCTCTTAAGAAAAATGTTTTCTTATTATAGTTAAATATTGTTGCCGGAATTTCTGGTTGATCGTATTTTAGAACATGGCCCAATCTAACTTCAAAGCTTGGAGCACTCGTCGCTTGTCCAGCATTTATTCCTGGAGTTTCCCATTCTTTTACTTCTAGCCAAATTAATTCACCGTTTTTTTCTACAAGAAGTTCATAACGGTCTAATCCACCAGAACCACCACTTTCTTTAATATATTTATAAGAGTCTTTTAGTTCACCGTATTCTTTTATTTCTTTTTTCCAGAAAGATATTTCTGATTTATTCATTTCAAAGCTTGGTTCTCGTTTTTTGATAAACTTTTTAGCTTCAATATCTATTTTGTTTTTACTTATTCTAGATTTTGTTTTTTTTGCTTGTTTAAAAAACTCAGCAGTGGTTTTTGAGAAGTTTTCTTTTTTTCCTTTCGCTCCCTCAAGGTATCTCTCTAAAAATTTTTTTACAAATTTTTTATCGACATCGTGACCTGTAAATTTCATAGAAGTTAGTAGTCTGACTACATCTAAGATAGTATTTCCTTCGGATAGATCATCAAAGTCATTAATTAATAATCGATATTCATCTTTGAATTTTCGAACCCCAAAATTTTCAACGTGAATATCTCCACCAATCACGGATTTATGCCTATAGACATCTCCTAATATCGATTCAAATTTCAATTCGTCAGCGATCTTATAGAAATGTGGAGGAAACGATCGTAGAAATTTATGCGGATCATTTTTGGTTGCCTTTATTCTTGATTGAATCCGATCCATATCTTGGTTTCTATAAAAGCTTGAAATTAATTCAGCACAACTTTTATCACTGCTTGGAGTGCGTGTAATATGTTGCATTTCGATTGAATTGTGCTGGCACCCTCCTAAAAAAATAAAAACACACAAACTGAATGTTTTTAGGGGGAGGATTGTTGTTATTTTTTTGTGCCCGTTCATAGTATTCCTCTAGAATTTTGTCGCTAATTGCTATTTTAAAATCTTTTAACTTATCGGATTACCTGAGTTAAAAATTTAGGTATAGTGTATTTACTTGTTAATATTGAGGATTTAGATGAATGTGAGTAGGTGCATTTCGTACTAAAAATTTAAGTTTTTAGAAATATATCCGATAGAATCATTATGAAAACTCTAAAAATCACATTACTTATTATTTTAGTTCACTCTATCCAAAGTTGCTCTCATGCGCCGGTTGAAGAGAAATATTCTGGCTCACGTGAAATCGCTTCTGCAAATAACCTTAGTTGTCAGGAGCTCGCAAATTCTATTTTAAAGAATAAAAGCGAAAGCGTGGAAAGTTTTGTTTCAACAACTACTCTTAAGGCAGAGTCAGATGAGACAATTGCCGTTTTAAAGAAGAATGGATTGTTAAAAAAGAAAGACAAATTTTTAATTTTAGAGCAACCTCCCATTGCTTGGTTTAATAAAGTTAGAAAATCTGCCATCTCACATTTGCAATCGTGGAACAAAAATAGATACCCAATATTTTACACTTCAGATAATGAAAATTTTGCGATCATTGGAAAGAGCATCGATGATTTATTAGAAAGAAAAGCTACTGGAAATTTAGATGCTGAAGACACTAAGACTTTAAAGCAAGTTTATGATCAAGTTGTGATGTTTGAAAATTACGAGTCAGATATTACAAAAATTATCGATGAACGTGCTTCACTCCAGTATAATATAGAGGTTTTGAAAAAATTAAAATTAGATACAAATCCTATAGATATTAAAATTACAATAAAGAAAGCTTCGGGAGAAGAAAGTGAAGTTATAACATTTAGAAAAGAGGACAGAAATAAGAAGCTCGTGATTGGGGATTTGAAACGTCAATTAAAAGAATTAGACGGTAGATTATTTAAAAATGGTAGAATCGAAGAACGAGTTATTAAGCAAGCATTTTTAGAAGATATTTTGACAATCTACCACCGAGAAGTTGAGTATGCTGTTAAAAATGCCAAAAACCCCATTGCAGAATTGGATGAATTATACAAACGATTGGATTTAAATTTAAAAAAGAAGGCAATCGGCCCATCTTCATATGGTGTCTTTAGAATGGATCATTCGCTTTTTAAGGCGGAGCTTGCAAACTTTACTAAATTTGACGTTGCAGTACGCAAGGTCTCGTCTAGTAAAGAAAAAATAAAAGACTCAGTTCAAGGTTTTGTCGGACGAAAAAATAAAGCTCAAGATGATAATAATATGGGATTTTTAGAAAATATTTACGTGTCAGTATCAAATCTAACTGTGGCCGATTTGACTAGGTATGGAGTTGTTGCAGCTGTAGGCTTTGGAACTAGTCAATATTTATTCCTTGATAGTGCTGAAATAACGAATCAAAATGATGTTCCTCATGTGGGAGATGCAGAAGCCGAAGTTCAAAGTGGGCCAACATTTTCTCGCGATGAAATTCTTCAAGGCGAAACAGAGGATCATACAAAACAATTGCAAAATACTCAAGCACTAGAGCGCTCCTATGTTGAGTCGAAATATTATGAATACCAACAAAAAATTATTGAACTTTTTAAATAACAAATGATCCAGAATGATATTTTATTTTTTATACTAAAGTATACGCCTTGGTGGGCCATACCGATAATGGTTATGTCTCTGCAGTTTGCGTATCTTTATTGGCTAAAGGATTATCGATTGGTATCTGTTTTGTTGATGGGATTGGCTTTTATTTGTTTGTTTGTATTGGTTTTTTATTTTCTTCTTGGTGGTCCTTTAATTAATCAAACTTTGTTGAAAAATATCACCTGAGTAAATTCAGTGCCTTATGTCGTCGATGGCAAAAAATTCTATAAGGTGTAAGATGTTGATAAATTGACACTAGTAGATTTATCTTGATAGCATTTAGTTGAGTCAAAAGGTTTTGACTTAAGCAAATGCAACCAAGGAATGTGCGAGTGAATGACTTTCATTATTTACACTCTTCTTTTGAACATGGATCCAAAGACGGGTCTAAAGATGGTGCCAGAGAAGTTTCTAGATCTGGTAAGGATTCGTCTTCGGATAGTACTCGGGAGCGTACAAGGGTAACAGCAAAACTTCCAGACATCTATCTAGTTGAAGATGATCGAATTCTTGGTTCTGCTATCAAAAAATTTATTGAAAAAAAATCTGATATAAAAGTAAATTTCTATTCTAATCCAACAGATTGTTTAATGGATTTAGATAGAAAAATTAAAACTGAAACAATCGTTAATCAATCTCCATTTTGCTTGATAACAGATATTAGCTTTGAAGCTGGTGGTTCAGACGGCTTACTACTTATTGACCTTCTTAAAGAGCGAGGGCACCATTTTGTGTCCATAGTAATGACAGGATTTGCTTCAATTGAAACAGCAATCAATGCCACCAAGAAAGGGGTGTTTCATTACTTAACAAAACCATTTGAATTAGAAATTTTACACGAATTAGTTATTAAGGCTTATACAAAGAAACTTAATGTGCCAGAGAGTCAGCTTAGTCATAATGAGATTGTGTTAAATAAAATTAGCCAACCTCTTCTGCCTTCTCAAAAAATACAAATAGAAATTCCTTCAAGCGACGACATTTTTTTTGGTATGGTTGGGCGCTCTAAATTGATGAAGCAGGTTTTTGAGAGAATTAAAAAAGTAGCGAACTCCGATTCTACTGTTTTCATTAACGGTCCTTCCGGAACGGGAAAGGAATTAGTTGCAAACGCCATCCATAGTCTTTCAAATCGAAAGCTGCATAATTTAGTTTCAGTTAATTGTGGTGCGATTCCTTCTGAATTATTAGAGAGTGAGCTTTTTGGGCATGAAAAAGGAGCTTTTACAGGTGCCATAACGTCACGAAAGGGGCGCTTTGAAATAGCTCATAGAGGAACTATTTTTTTAGATGAAATAGGAGATATGCCTCTTCTTTTACAAGTTAAATTATTGCGTGTTCTCCAAAGTCGGGTAATTGAACGCGTGGGGGCTACCGAGCCAACTGAAATTGATGTGCGCATAATTACAGCGACTCATAGAAATTTAGAAGATTCAGTTCAACATGGAAATTTTAGAGAAGATTTGTATTATCGATTAAATGTTATACCTATTAAAATTCCTGCCTTAAAAGATCGTAGAGAGGATATCCCTCTATTAGTAGGGCATTTCTTGTCAAAATTTGCTTCTGCAGATGGAAGAAATGCTATTGAGTTTGATAATGAATCATTGGAATTACTTTTTAATTATGACTGGCCAGGAAACGTTAGAGAATTAGAAAACCTGATAGAGAGATTGGTTATATTAAGGGGGGGAAATTTAATTAAACCAAGTGATTTACCTCTGAAGTTTCTGAATGCCGACTCTAAAGAAGTTAGTTCACTTAAAAATATCATTACACTGTCACAAGAAGGATTGGATTTAAAACAAGTGTTGTCTGATATTGAAGATTCACTTATAAATCAAGCTCTGGATTTAACAGGTGGTAATAAAAATCAGGCATCAAAATTGTTAAATTTAAACCGAACAACTCTTATTGAAAAAATGAAAAAAAAGGGTTTTGTTAACGCTAACGATTTAACGATCTAGTTTTCGTCACCCTTTTTTATTGATTCACGAATAAAGTACTTTAGGACTTTGTTGCGATTTGCACCACCCATGAGACTTCTTATGTCTTCATGTAGTGTTTGATCATATATTAAAGAATGGACGGTTCCAGGGCCCTTCTCAATTTGTTTCCCAATGGAGCTTAGTGAGTCACTGGAGTTTTTAAAATTTTTAGATGCCTCATGAAGATTCATCATTGTTTGATTCATTTTTTGATCGTTAAAAGTTTGTAAAATTTTATTGGAATTAGCTGTCATTGTTTCGATATTAAACAAAATTCGATCAAGTCGGCTATTTTCGATTGAACCGAGCATCTTGTCGAGCTTCGTTAGAATACTTCCTGCAACCACCATAATATCTTCAGATTTAGTTATAATCTGATCTATTGTGCTTACTTCGTCCACGCGAATTGTATCGCCTTCATTTATTATTTTTGAAGTCTCAGTTCCTCCAAGAATTTCAATAAATTTATCACCAAGAACACCCTGAGTTTTAAACGCGGCATATGAATCTTGCCTAATCCATTCACTGTATTCATCCAATATGCCAAGTTGTATTCTAATGGTATCAATGTTTTTAAATGAAATATTTGAAACGGTACCTATTTTTATTCCTTTTAACTGAACAGCTGCACCATTTTTTAAATTTTGAGCATTTTTAACATCGATAAATAGAGATATCTTTGATGAAAAAAGAGGGTTTTCTTTGTTAAGTAAAAAGACTGTGGCAAATGACAAAATCAAAAGTAGAGTTATAAATGCACCAGAAATTATGAGATTTTTTCTTTCGTTAACTTTATACATAAATCTATCCTATAAAAAATTTTTTTACTTCTGGATCATCACTAAATTCAAACTTGAGTGGAGAGTCATTAAAAATTATTTTTCCCTGGCCTAATATTAAAATCCGATCACATAGAGAAAGTGCAGAGGGAATATCATGCGTGACAAAAATAGAAGAAAGTCCGCGTGCTTTTAGTTGCTGCATAATAGAAACAACGTTTAGAGTATTTTGTGGATCAAGACCTGCGGTTGGCTCATCGTAGAGAACTATTTCAGGATTTAATATCATTGCGCGTGCCATTCCAACTCGTTTCTGCATTCCTCCGGATAGGTCACTGGGCATGAGATCCTCTTTTCCTTCAAGGTCAATTAAGCTTAGCATCTCTTTGATTTTTTTTTCGATTTCTTCTTCAGTTAATTTAGTGTGCTCACGAAGTGGATAAGCAATATTTTCATAAACATTAACAGAATCAAAAAGTGCACCGCTTTGAAATGAATAGGAAATTTTTGTACGATAATCTTTTAGTTGATCCTCCGTTAGGTGGTCAATTCTATTGCCGTGAAACTTTATGGTTCCAAAATCAATTCTTTCAAGTCCAATTATTGATCTTAGTAATACTGATTTACCGGTACCTGAGCCGCCGAGCAGGCCAATGCTTTCTCCTTTATTTAGTGCAAAAGTAACGCCCTTGTGTACTTGGTGAAAACCAAAACTTTTTTCTATATTCTCAAGCTTTAAGATTTCCACAGGTGTCAGCTCCATATCATTAAAAAAATCTTAGAAATAAAAAAATCAGTAATTAAAACCCAAATAGAACTTGTCACCACAACCCACGTTGTAGAAGCACCTACACCTTTTGTACCATCTCGTGTAGTGAGACCTTTATAGCAGCCAAATAAAGTAATTATCCCACCAAAAACAGCGGACTTAATTAGCCCAGACATAAAATCATGAAATTTTACGGTTGAAAAAACCTTGAAGAAGTAGAAACCACTGGTGATGTCAAATTCATTTTTACAAACGAGTAATCCACCAATAATTCCTACTGCAAATGATAAAGAAGATAGTAGAGGTAATGAAATAACCAAGGCCCAAAATCGAGGGACAACAAGTACGCGAATTGGTGAAGTCCCTAGAGCTCTAATGGCATCAACCTGTTGTGTAACATTCATAGCTCCTATTTCAGCGGCAATACCAGAACCCACACGACCGGCAACTAACAATGAGGTAAATAGAGGGGCCATTTCTCTAGCTAATGAAAGAGAAACAACAGCAGGAACATAAAGCGTTCCGCCAAATTTCGCTAAACCATACCCAAAATTTAGTGTCATAACAAGCCCCATAGTGAGCCCTATAACAACAGTGATAGACAAGGAGCCGTAGCCTATATGATAAATTTGTTCTAATAATCTGTTTAAATAAAAAGGTCTAGAGAGTGTAGATTTTAAAACTTCCATGAAAAGTTGAAAAATTTCTCCATTCATAATGAAATAACGGGTGATTCGCCTAATTATTGCCGGATTAACTCGTCTATCGCTTATGGTTTTTTGGTTAATGGAATTCATTTAAATTCAAATGCCTCTTGGACTAGTTTGTCATAGTCGGCCAAGTCGCGGTTAAGATTATTTTTGTCTTGGGCGATTAAAAATAAATCATAAATACAATAATCACGCTGAAAAATAGTGAGCTTCATAAAACGTTTAACCCCATCAAGGCTTCCGCTTAAAATTGTCTGAAGAGTATCTCTGCCATGTATAGTAACTGTAGACTCATTTTCGATTTCTAGATTTTCAATTCCAGCGATTATAGAAGATTTTAAACTTTGCAGTGTGGATATATTGTTCTTTCTACAATTCGAATTTACTATAATGAGAGATTTGCTAACAGTATTTTTAAAAGCAAGGTCAATACGATCATCAATTTTGACATGATTCCACCCAACTAGATTAAAGTTGTGTTTTACATTGCTAGATTTTTTATAAACATCATTTTCATTCTGTCCCGATAGAAATGAACAGCTTGAAAGAATCAAACCTATAATGATGATGAAAGACAAATTTTCTATACGCATAAAAACCTATCAAATTGGTAAGTTTTTCCCACCCCAATAAAAGAAAAAATACTATAGTAACTATTAAATGTGCCAAGTAAATTATTGTAAATAGATGAAAAAACGATCATGTCAAAAAATAAACAGGATGTTTTTACCGCCGAGAAAATTTTTCCTTTTATTTTTTCTATATCAGTGTAAGATTGATAGGAGTGGGTATATTTAGGATGAATGGTCCCCACGACAAAGGAAGAAAATGCGAACAGGATGTTTGTCGATTCTTGAAAACCAAAATAGATTAAATACATCTACAATTACTATCGTCAAAAAAGTGACTATTGTTATGGTAATTTGTATTTGTTCACATTTTGTGACGGCAACCTGTGCGCAGCAATTAAGAAGTGAAATCGTTCAACAAGAAAAAACAAATAACTATAGTAGAATAATATTTTTTGCTGGCCGTGATCAGTTAAATTTCAAAAAACAAGGTTCAAATATACAAATTAGCTCTCTAAATGAAGAGCTTTTTAATTCATTGAAAAAAGAATTAGAAATTATTGTTGGAAACAATATCTACATTAATTCGATGAAGTCATACAAAGATGATGGCAACACTAATGCTTACATTATAAATTTCGAATTAAAAAATTCAAATGTCGAGATGTTCTCATTTTATAGAGAGAGAGAAAAAAAATATGTATTAGATATGTGGATGGATGGTGAGGATACAACTCTATCAAAAATAAAAATTTCTAAAGACGTAAATGAAACTAAAAAAGTATCCGCTGAAATTATAGATGAAGTAAAAACAACTGCCGCACAAACAGAAAAAACGATACATACAGAAACGGCATTAAGAAAAGTGAAAAAAGCCAATGTCGATGTTAATGTTGGTGAAAAAAATAAAAAAACTGAAAATTTCGTAGAAAATAAAATCAATCAAGATGAGATCTTAAAAAGCATAGTGATTGATCCAAATAGTAAAATGCAATTAACCCTTAAAGATGATTTGGCATCTAAAGAAGAGCAGCGAAAAGCCTATCGAGATTTTCGATATGGCGCTACGTTTTTTTGGGATTATGAGCCAATTGTTCCTAGTATGAAAGATGCTGTTAATTTAGAGGCAAAAACCCCTGAAAGTTTTTACCCTATTATAAATAGAAAATTTGAAAAAAATGAAAAAGAAGCACATTTAC
Source organism: uncultured Bacteriovorax sp. (assembly GCA_964456675.1). Lineage (GTDB taxonomy): Bacteria > Bdellovibrionota > Bacteriovoracia > Bacteriovoracales > Bacteriovoracaceae > Bacteriovorax. The sequence goes on from CAYWBR010000046.1 coordinate 19,885, forward strand.
AATTAACTATTAATTTATATCGAAAGAAAAATTATGGGTTAATGAATAAATCGATTACTTTATTCCAAGAAAAATACGGCGATAAATCTGAATGGGAATTATTAGAATATCTAAAAGTTAATGCACTTCTAAGAGAAAATATAGAGAAACCAAATCCCGAAATCTTTAAAAATGCCATCGGACGTTTGAACGGAATCGTTGAAAGGTCTGACAATTATGAATTGAAGAAAGGAATTTGGAAGTATCTGTTAACTTATTATCTTAAAGAGCAGGAGTTTTTAAAGACACTACAGGTTTCTAAGGAATTTTATGCTGGAACACGCTCTAGTTTTGACTTTGAAGAATCGCCTTACCCTGCAGAGGTGATGCTTTATTCTTTGGCCAGACTTGGACAAGTTCAGCAACTTGTAGAGTTAGCAATTGAGAAAAATATTCGTAAGGTCGTAAGTCCTGCAACGGTATTGAGTTATCAATCTTTTGCCAAGCTAAAATCTCAAGACATAAATGGACTAATCGATTTATATGAAAAGAGCCGCAGCGGAATGATTGGCGAGTTGCCACCATCAGTATTATATAATTCAGCAGAAGCTTATTTTAGAAAAGGCGATTACCTAAAAGCATTTAGTATGTACCAGCGATTTGTAAAAGAGTTTCCCTATGAATTGACAGCTTCAAATGCTCAATTAAGAATGGCGCTATGTTCAGATATATTAGAAAGAAATTTTGATGAGACACTGGCGCTCTATAAAGAAGCAGTAGATAGAGCAATAAATTCAGATATTAGTTATGAAGCAAGATTAAGATACGTTGCCTTTAGATCTGTTCGTAAAAACAATTTAGAAGAAAGAGATAGAGAAATAAGAATATTTCTAGAACAAGATAAGACTACAACTCAAGTATTAAGTAAAAACCTTCAGAGATTGTTATATCAGGTTAGATTGCGAACGCTTATTGTTGATGGAAAATATAAAGAGGCGTTGGCATACTATTCTCTTATCCCGATTGCAGGCATGACAAAGGTTGATGCTAGAACGTTTGTTGCAGACGCTGCAGAAATTGCATATGGGTTAATTGAGGAAAATTACAAAAAATCTGAATACACACAAGTTATTAAAAATTGGCAAACATACAAAGATGTCTATGTAAGCAAGGTAGCAGCAGATCCTTATTTAAAATTTTTGGTGGCCAGTTCATATGTAAAATTAGGAATGTTTAATGGATTTGATGGTATCTATTCTCTTTTTAAAGAAATACAGAAAGAGCCCCTTCGAAAATTTCCATTATGGGTACCAAGACCTAAAGATATATCAGCCGAAAATTTATTGTCAGAATTATCAATTATTAGAGATTTAAAGTTAAGAAATTTAGATTTGGCACTAAGTGAAGTAGAGGCATTGATCAAAAAAGACCCAGAAAATAAGCGTCTACTTACTTATCGTGGGCAGTTAAAGTATTTGAAAAAAGACTATAAGGGAGCTATTACAGATATCGAGTCATATCTCTCTGAACAAACAGAGAAGACAATTTACGACCCTCAAGAAATAGCAGATATAGTTCGGGCCTATACTGACTCCATTTATGAAACTAGTGACACAGTAAAGTATGCAAAAG
>CAYWBR010000047.1:0-21325 GCA_964456675.1 uncultured Bacteriovorax sp.
ATCAAAGAAGAAGAGCTTCGAAAATATAGTTATGTCTACAATGGCCCATGGTTGGCGCAAGAAAACTATATGCTAGCATTTGGAAAAATGTATAAAGGTTCTGTTGTATTGGTTCCAAACTCTAAGCATTACTCCTGGCTAAAAGCGGTCTCACTCTTAGGATTAGGAGACGTAAGTTTCATTGGTATAAAGCTAACAAGGGAAGGAAAAATATGCTTAAAGGATTTAGAGGAAAAAATTATTGATTTAAAAGATAAAGATATCCCCATTATGATGATGGTGTCGGTTTTGGGAACCACGGAGTTGGGAATATGTGATCCCGTCGATCTAATACAAAATTTATTAAAACAATTTGAAGGGAAAAATTTATTTTTCTGGCACCATGTAGATGCCGCATATGGTGGTTATTTTGCCAGTGCAGTTCGTAAAAATAACAAAGAAAAAAACCATCTTTCTCTTGCGGTTGAAAACGCATTTAGATCCCTTTGCGACGTACAGTCAATCACAGTCGATCCACATAAATTAGGCTATATTCCCTATGCTTGTGGGGCATTAATTGCAAAAAATTCTGATTTCTATAAAGTCTCTGCTTTTGAAGCAAAATACCTTCAATCACCAACGAAGTCAGTTGATCGGTGGATGAAAACACTGGAAGGCTCGCGCTCCGCTCAAGGAGCCACTGCTACATGGCTATCGAGTAAATCCATCGGATTAAATCCAGAAGGACACGGACTTATTCTTGGACGAACGATTGTGGCGCGAGAAGAACTAGAACGAGTTATTAAAAGCAATTGTAAAGATATTGCTCTATTAGAAAATAATGACCTGAATTTATTATGCATGATTAAAAAATCATCGGCCAAATCTTTATCACAAACAAATTTATTAACTAATACACTTATCGCGAATATCAATAATTCAAATAAATTTACCGTATCAAAAACTACATTAAAATCCCCCGAATATGATGCATTAATAGCGCACCATTGTGAAATATGGGGAATCGAGAACGATTGCTCTGAGTTAGTATTATTGCGCCTCACTTTAATGAATCCATTTTTCTTAAACAAAGAAACAAACGTCAATTACTTAGAAGAATTTGCACAATTACTAAATCAATAAATAATTTATAACCAGGAAAAAAATATGAGAAAAACAATTATTGAACCTTTCAAAATTAAAATGGTGGAGCCACTACATTTTCATACCCGCCAAGAGCGGCTTGGATTTTTAAAAGAAGCCGGTCATAATTTATTTTTACTTAAAAGTGATAAAATCACTTTTGATTTTTTAACTGATTCGGGCACAACTGCCATGAGTGCAGACCAATGGGCATCAATGATGACCGCTGACGAATCTTATGCTGGCTCAAAAAGTTTTCATAAATTTAAAGATGCCGTTAATGATATTATGGGATTTCAGTACGTCATTCCAACTCATCAGGGAAGGGCTGCAGAGAGAATATTTTTCGGTAAAATGGTAAAAAAAGGAAATAAAATTCCTTCTAACAATCACTTCGATACAACACGAGCAAATATTGAATTTCTCGGTGCTGAGGCAATTGACCTCGTTATAGAAGAAGGAAAAAATCCGCGTAGTGATTATCCATTTAAAGGCAATATAGATACAAAAAAATTAGAATTATTTTGCCAAGAAAACTCAAGCAATATTCCATTTGGAATGATTACGATTACAAATAATACCGGTGGCGGACAACCTGTATCAATGGAAAACTTAAAACAAGTAGCGTCCATTTACAAAAAATATAATATCCCATTTATTATTGATGCCTGCCGTTTTGCAGAAAATGCTTACTTTATCAAAAAACGTGAAGAGGCATTTAAAAATCACAGTGTTAAAAACATCGTAAAAGATATTTTTAATTTGGCCGATGGATGCATGATGAGTGCAAAAAAAGATGCAATGGTTAACATTGGGGGCTTTATTGCATTAAAAAAAGATGCTTGGCTTGATGACTTAAGAAACATTCTTATTTTAACAGAAGGCTTTCCAACATATGGAGGACTAGCGGCCAGAGACCTTGCAGCTATGGCCATAGGCCTTTATGAAGTTTTAGATGAATCATATTTAGATTATCGAATTGCTGTCAGTGAATATATGGCAAAAAATTTAAATGCAATTGGAATACCTACCATGCTTCCTGCTGGCGGACATGCGGTATACATTGATGCAAAAGAATTTCTTCCCCATATTCCTTGCGAAAATTTTCCAGGACAAAGTTTAGCAGCAGAAATGTATCTCAATGATGGCATTCGATCTTGTGAAATTGGATCTGCTATGTTTGGAAAAAATGCCAGCATGGAACTCGTGCGCATGGCATTTCCAAGACGAGTTTACACTCAATCTCACTTTGATTATATCTTAGAAGGCATGGAAGAATTGGTTAAAAATAAAAACGAAATGAGAGGAATGAAAATCACCCATGAACCTCCTTTTTTAAGGCATTTTACAGCTCGATTTGATTATATTTAGTTTTTATAAGTGGGACAAAAGCGGTTTTTTAAGGTATCGACCACTTTGCGATAAGATGGTAAATTATGACGTTTATACATTTCATCAAAAAGTGGCTCGAACTGTATTTTGTCGCTGCACTCCAATAAGAGTGATGCAAAATGTTCAATGACAATAAAAAAAATTGCTAGTGGCGAAATACTTGAAGATAACTTTTCAGGGAAGCCAATTCCATTTGTTTGACCATGATGTTGCTTAACAATTAAATCCACTCCCTGTGGAAGCTTAGAAATTCCTTGCATAAGTGTGGCCATTTTCTGAGCATGATTAAGAATTAAGTCTCGTTCTTTACTAGTGAATTTATTACTTTCATCAAATTGATTTTTGAATAAAATTTTAAGATGTGATTCTTCTTCTAAACCCAAATCGTGATAAAAACTAACGGTATGGATTTTTAAAAACATTTGTTGAAGCTGATCGCCACTGCCCCAATCCATTTGCGGTAAAACTTGGTAACTAATTGCGGAAATAAGTGCTGATCGCTTAAAAGAATAGCTTTCTTGGCTTTGTAATAATTTTTTTAAAAAGATCCCTATTTTACTTTCGCTAGTAACCATATGTTGAATCGTCTTCAAGGACGTCTCCACCATATGAACAGTCCCTTCGGTTATCCCAAGTTCACGCATAAAAAGTGATGATGCTTGAAAAATTGAAGAATTAATTTTTATTTTTTCATCTACTTCGGCATTAGATAGATCTTTAATTTTTAGTAATGATTCTTTAGTTAATCCTTGATAAAAAACGTCGCGCTCATCTTTTCGAACAAACAAATAATCAACGCCAGCTTTTTGATAACTTTTAATATCTTCTATTGAAAAATCATCACCTTCTTTAAAGCGCTTTAAATAATCCTCTCCCTCTTTGCGATTTAATTTTATGAATAAATCACAAGGAACAGTGGCAAGAGCATGTAAATCTTTAACTGGAATTGCCACATAATCAGGTAATTTAATATGGGCATAGTCTTCTTTTTTTAACTTTAATCGTTTAAACACAACCCTATTTAATTCCTCTAAAATTAAACGATCAGAAATACACTCGAAATTTTGAAAACTTGCATCATACTCGCCAATAATAATCACAGAGCAATCAAGAGATTGATCATATAAAAGATTTAAAATTCGATGGGCAAAATCAAATTCCTTAGGAATTTGCAATGAATCTTGTTCATTAACTTTTTCATTGGGATAAATTTCCATATATTTTGGATTTTTAATAATAATTAAATTGTATTTATCACTTAGCTCTAATTCTTTTTTTGCAACCTCAAGATCTGTTGTCGCAAGAACTTGTGCTCGAAATTGATCACGAAAGTGATCAGATAATAGTTGATTTAAAGAGTCTTTGTTAGTGATGATTAAAATTTGCATAATTAATGATAAACTACTTAAATCCAAGTGGTTAAAATATTTTTGCAAACCAGTTGCAAAAACGACTATTTTACTATTATAATGGCCACTGAAGGCAAGGAAAAAATGAAATTTACCGTTAAAAAAGGGCATGAAAATTGCCATCATCGTACAATGAGTGACCAAGAAATTAAGGAAAAGCTTAAGCTCTGTGGTCTATCATCTACTATGCCACGGATTCTTATTTTAAAACTATTAGGTGAAGAACACGGGCCTTTTACTGCTGATGAAATTTATAAAAAAATGCCTAAAGGCAGTATGGATAAAGCGTCAGTGTATCGAAGCTTGGCACAATTTGAAGAAAATAATTTAGTGACCTCACATCATTTGGAAAAAGATGTAATCCACTACGAATTTAACGATCCAGCACACCACCATCACCATATTATTTGTCGTCTATGTCAGAAAATTGAAATACTTCATGATTGCGTAATGGAGCGCATTGAGCGTACTCTTTTACTTGAAGGCTACAGCGATATTAAGCACCGTCTAGAAATCGTTGCAACATGTCTAAGCTGTAGCAAAAAAGTGAGGTGAATGTGCGAATACAAATTATTTTAGTTTTTAATTTTATCTTATCCTCTGGCCTATTTGCCAAGGAGCTATCCTGGGAAACTTTAAAATCCCTTGAAGTCGATAATAAAACTAAAAAAAATAAAATGGCCCAAGAGTTATCAAGTCAAATTGGCAAAGAGATAACAATAAAAGGGTTTATGATGCCACTAGAATACGATGCAAAAGAAATCAGTGAGTTTCTACTAATGCCGTATGTTCCTTCTTGCATGCATATCCCTCCACCACCTGCCAACCAATTGGTTTTGGTGAAAATGAAAAAGGGATCAAAGGTTAAGCCTTCATTTATGCCGGTAGAAATGAAGGGGAAACTTAAAATTGAAGAAAATAAAGAGCTAGAATCTAGTTTCAGTATGGAAGGTTTATCCATGAAGGAACTAAAAACGTTTACACCTTCTAGTTCTCCAAATATACCAGGTCACCCATAGATCATTGATCCTACTTTGTTGAAGAGGTTCATTTGTCTATGGATAAATTCATAGCAATGCCACTTCATCATAAGGAGATTTTATGAAGTTAATTTTTAGCACCATTTTAGTTATTCTTATTTATTCATCGCCAACATTGGCCAAAAAAAATTTATCAGCGCATGAGCATGGAAGTGCCACCATCTCTATCGCCTACGATAAAAATGCCGCGGAAATTGAACTTGAATCTCCCGCTGATTCAGTACTAGGGTTTGAACACGCTCCAAAATCAGATAAAGAGAAAAAAGTCTTTGAAAAATCTAAAACTCTCTGGGGAAATTTGGCCAATGAACTTATTATTTTTTCCAAAGATTTAAACTGTAAAACTAGCTCATCTTCATTTAAACAAGTTATCGATGAAGAAGATCATGATGAAAAAGAGCACGATGAAAAAAAGCATGATCACAAAGATGAGGGACACTCCGAAATCGAAGCTACTGCCACAATTAGCTGTGAAAAAAATATCGCCGGAGAGGTTTCAATAGCGCTGAAAAAACATTTCAAAAATATGAAAAATTTAAAAATTGAAATTATGGGTGCCAAACCACAATCCGTAAAAATTAAAAAAGAAATTGAAATTATCAAATTGTAAATACATAGGACCTCTGCATGAGCTTTGTACAAATAAATAATTTAACTTTCTCTTATAGCAAAAAAACATCGGCCCCGATTGTGCTCGATATTACTAAACTTGAGCTATTAAAAGGTGAAAGTTTATTTCTATACGGCCCTTCTGGTCATGGTAAAAGTACATTGCTTAATATTATCGCAGGGGTCCTAACCCCAAATTCAGGAGAAGTCATCATTGACCAAGAAATCGTCTCAAGTTTGTCTGCTTCAAAAAAAGATCTTTGGAGAGGGGAAAACTTAGGCTACGTATTTCAAAATTTTAATTTGATTAGCTATTTAAATATTTTTGAAAATATAATGTTACCCACTAAGTTTTCAAAAAAACGCTCTAACAAAACGACTAAAGAACGCGCTTATGAATTAATCGAACGAATGAATCTGCAGCATTTTTTAAATCACTCAGCAGCAGATTTAAGTATTGGCCAACAGCAAAGAGTTGCTCTTTGTCGCGCCCTAATTGGAGAACCCAAGCTTTTATTGGCAGATGAGCCGACAAGTTCTTTAGACGATGATAACACTTCTTTGCTAATGAGCTTATTAAAAGAGGAAAAAAAACGAAATGGACTAACAATGATGTTTGTTTCTCACGATCTACGATTAAGGCCTTTTTTTGATCGAGAAATATCTTTGGTGGAAATTAATAAAGCTAACATAATTAAAGAAGACGGAGTGTATCGTGCTTAATTTTATTACTTTTAAATCACTCAAAAATCGCGCTTTTACTTCTTTGTTATGCATTATCTCTATTGCACTTTCAATAACGCTTTATTTAGGCATAGGTCGCTTACGAAAGGGAGCTGAAGCCGGATTTACCAATACTATTTCACAAACTGATTTTATAGTTGGTGCAAAAGGTGGTGCTATAAACCTACTCCTCTATGCCGTTTTTCATATGGGTCAGGCGGTAAACAATGTCCGCTTCGAAAGCTATGAGATGGTAAAAAATAATCCAAGTGTAAAATGGACGATACCTATCTCATTAGGGGACTCATATAAGGGCCATCGAGTGGTAGGAACAGATGAAAATTTTTACAACCACTACCGATTCAGAGGAGATCAAAAAGTTGAATTGCTTAGTGGAAAAATTTCTACCGGTGTCTTTGATGTGATTTTAGGTCATGATGTTGCCGAAATATTAAAGCACAAAGTTGGCGATAAAATTGTTCTGACTCACGGGATTCAAGCAGAGGGTCTTTATCATCATGAACAAACTCCTTTTGAAGTTGTCGGTATTTTAAAAAAAAGCCATACGCCTATTGATAAGTCAGTCTATATTTCCCTTTTTGGAATGGAGGCCATGCATATCGGTTGGGAGACAGGTGTTCCTGATAATCGCGAGATTGATAAAAAATTATTTTTACCAGAGAATTTAAAAATAAAACAAATTACTGCTTTTATGGTTGGGCTCAAAAACCGTATTGCCATTTTAAGAATGCGCAGAACCATAGACACCTATGAGGAAGAACCCATTATGGCCATAATTCCTTCTCTTACACTACAAGAGATGTGGCAGACACTAAGTTATGTCGAAAAAGTTCTAAGCGCAGTTGGTCTGATGGTCATAATCGTGGGCTTTCTCACCATCGTCACAGCTCTCTACACCTCAATCAATGAAAGAAGAAAAGAAATGAGTATATTTAGAAGTCTTGGTGCACACCCTTACCAGATTTTAGCACTTATTCTCTATGAATCATTCCTACTTGTATTTTTTGGAATTGCTTTAGGCATTATTGGGCTTTACGGATTAATTCTTTCACTAAAGCCAATTTTAGAAAAAGAATTCTCTATATTTATTGAAACTCAACCTATGAGTACCGCGGAATTATTCTTCTTAGGGATTGTACTATTAATTGCTCCGCTTGTTGGACTCATTCCAGGACTAAGAGCATATAAAAACTCACTTCGTGACGGTCTAGGCTAGGCGGTTAGTTGCCAGGCACACTTAAGAATAAAAACAACCTTAAGTGTGCCTGGCACCCTACCTTAAAAATCTTTTTTATTAATAAAATATTTTGTCATAAAAAATAGCAAAAATGTCGAAAAGAAAAAATGTGGGATTTCAAATATCCAGTTAAATTGGGCAAATGCTAAAAATTTATTTTCGCCTAAAAGCATGTTGGCATTTAAATCTCTATATAAATCTAGATGTGGAAGTAAAAAATAAAATATCCCACGAATGCCATCAAAAAATCCAAAAGATGCAATTATTTCTTTGCGCGATAAGCTTGTAAAGGTGCTCCAGGCAGATGACATAAATACAAATACGATGAAACTTGAAAACACCGATAGTAGCTGATTAAAATACAGCGAAATAAATGAAGCTATATTTAGAACAACAAAAAGAATCCCACCGGAAAAAAATAAGACAATTAAATAATGCCAGCTAAAACTCATTGTTTTGTTTAAGAGAGATAAAAAAATACTTCCAAGAATAAAAGTATATACATAGTAGGCCATACTCATGATCCAAACACCAAAAACTCTAGTATAAAAATACTCCACACGTGAAATCGGTAGCGTGAGGAGGGTATACGATATTTTTTCTTTAAAATCAGAACGAAAAGCACTAGTACCTAAAACTGTTGCTACTAACATAGCGATAAAATTATTTACCCAAAACATCGCATTAAAAGAAACATTGCCTAGCATTGATAAAGACATCGAGCTATCACTACCATCCATTGACCCACCAATAGCTTTTAATGCCTGGTAAGCAAAATACATTCCAACAGTGGCCAAAACAAATAATGTCACCAACGTTTTCGAGCGCATTTCTTTTTGAATTGTATCTATAAAAAGTGCTTTAATTGAATTTTTTGTATTGCTTAACATGTTTATTTCCCAGTAACTAATTTAGTAAAAAAATCTTCAAAACTGATGCCAGAATTTTTTAAATCTTGAATTTTTCCATCATTGATCAACTCGCCATTTTTTAAAACAGCATATGAATCGCAAATATTCTCCATCTCAAGTAAAATATGTGAATTAATAAACACTGTTTTACCTAAATTTTTAAAATCGCGAATTAACTCTTTCAAATCTTTTATTCCGATGGGATCTAGACCTGAAAAAGGCTCATCTAAAATTAAAAGATCCAATTCTCCTATTAACAAGGAGGCAAGGCCCACTCGTTGAACTTGTCCCTTTGAAAAAGTCGACAATTTCCTAGTGCGTAAGTCTTGCAGTGAGAGGCGCTCAATTGCATTATTGACAATAGAAGACTGTTGTTCTTTTTTGATACCGCGAGACTTTGCAAAAAAATAAAGCACACCTTCAACTGTATAAAATGAAAAAAAGCTAAATTTCTCTGGAATAAAACCAACCCTTACTCTTGCCTCTTCACAAGTCGATATCACTCCATCAAGACGAATTTCTCCAGAATTAGTTCTTAGTAAATCCAATATAAGCTTCACTAAAGTTGTCTTGCCTGCCCCATTTTGACCCACAAGAGCAAATACATCGCCTTTATTGACATTCAAGTTGATGTTCTTTAATCCAAAATGAGGTCCATAGGACTTATTTAAATTTTTAACTTCGATCGCTAAATCCATTTTCACTGCCTTAGTTATTGGGATAATAATCCAACCTTTGTCTACATGTTCAATGTGCTACTATTTATGATAAGCTGATTCTAGGTTTTAAAAAAGCTTTTTACTATGGAGTATTTATGTCGTCTATTTGGGATATTGAAGTTAAAAACATAGAAGGTGAAACCATAAAATTGTCGAACTACAAAGGCCGTGCCCTACTGGTAGTTAACGTAGCTTCCAAATGTGGCTTTACCCCGCAGTACAAAGATTTAGAACTAATTTACCGCGAATACAAGGACCAAGGTTTTGAGATATTAGCATTCCCTTGCAATCAATTTGGCGCCCAAGAACCTGGAAATGAAAATGAAATCAAAAGTTTTTGTTCCTTAACATACGATGTGAGTTTTCCAATGTTCTCAAAAGTTGACGTCAATGGCGACAACACACACCCATTGTTTGAAAATTTAAAAAATAGCCTACCTGGTATAATGGGGACGAAGGCAATTAAATGGAATTTTACAAAATTTTTGATTTCAAAAGATGGAAGCCCTATTAAAAGATATGCTCCAAATGATTTACCAAAAGATATGATTGCAGACATTGAAAAGGCGCTCAAATAGCGCCTTATTTAGATTTATCTTTAAAAAAATTATCCATTTCTTCAAGTGTGTTAAACTGATGAAAATTTTTATTGTCCAAGACTTTATAAGATGTAATCTTTACCAATGAACCAAAGATTAATTGTGCTTTTTGATCTAATTTTTGACTTAGCTTTTCTAAGTAATTTTCCAAATACGACTTGGCAGAACTATCCATCATTGCCGTTGCTCCAACAATAACTCCTGCTGGATTTAGCGAGCGCACTGTATCGATCAACGCTTCCACTGGAAGGTTTGCTCCTAAATAGATCACATTAAATTCATAAAACTGGCACAGAAGAGATGCTTGTAAAATTCCAAACTCATGCAAATCCCCCTCTACACCACAAATGACATAAGTTGGACGATTTTTATTGCCTTCGTACTGGCGGTAGAGAAGATGACCGAGATGAAATCTAACTAAAGCAGAAAATGCATGCTCTTGTGCGATCGAATACTCTCTAGACTCAACTGCCACACCTAACTCACGCATCAATGGGCCAATAATTTTAAACACCAAATCGCGTGTCGATAAAATAATTTTTAATTTTAAAAGCTCTTGAGAAATGACGTCTAATTTATAAGTCTTAAGTGCTAACCTAAGAATCGTTAGTGTCTCGTCAATATTAACACTCACCGCCTCATTAATAAGTTTTAAATCTAGACTCTCTAAGGATTCTTCTTTTTTACCAAGCTCTTTCAAAAGAGCTTTTAACTCAACACTCGACATAGATGCAATTTTGGAAATCGTATAACCTAAAAGACAAAGTTCAGATAGCAGTATGAGTTTTTCAACATCTTCTTTAGAATATACACGATGGCCTGCCTCATCACGAATCGGCACAATGGCCTTGTAGCGCTTTTCCCATGCTCGAATAGTATGAACCCCTACCCCTGAAATTTTTGATGCCATCTGAATAGTATAATGGGTAACCATATCTATCGCCTTTAAACTTGGTACGTCTATTTAGTGTCTAAGTTAGCTTATCACCTATTCATTGGTTAAAAAACTTTTTTAAGGCATAATTTAATAAAAAAAAATTGAATTTTTATTATAATACAAAAGGATTTCTATGAAGGTTTTGATCACTGGAGCAACCGGCCTTGTGGGTAAAAAACTAACACAAAAAATGTGCGAGCGCGGCTATCAAGTAATCGCAACATCAAGAGACGCAAATAAGGCAAAATCTTTATTACCCAAGGAAGTTAAAATCGTTGAATGGAAAAATTTTTATGAACTTCCGCCTCTTGAAGCGGTAACTGGTGTGTCTGCAATCATTCACTTAATGGGAGAAAACATTGGAGCTAAGCGCTGGAGTAAAACACAAAAAAAACAACTCGCCGACTCTCGGATAGAGTCTGCAAAAAACTTGATCTATCTTTTAAAACTTAACAATCTTAAAATTGACACTTTTATCACTAGCTCCGCTATTGGAATATACCCAGTTAACACTGATCAAGTTTTAACGGAAGACACTTATAAAGCCTCTGGATTTTTAGCAGAACTCTGCCAAAAATGGGAATCCGCTTCTTGCGACTTAGATGTTATCAATCGCCACGTTGCCATTCGTACTGGAGTTGTTCTGGGCCATAATGAAGGAGCCCTTGCCAAAATGTTGCCTATTTTTAAACTTGGTCTTGGTGGTCCAATCGGAGATGGACTACAAATGATGAGCTGGATACATATCGATGATTTAGTAGAAATCTATATTAAATGCCTTGAAACAAATGAGTATGTAGGCGCCATAAATGCAGTATCGCCTGAAGCTGTTGATAATTTTACTTTTTCACAATCACTTGCAAAATCCCTAAATAGACCAAGCTTAGTTTTAACTCCATCTCTTCCACTAAAATTAATTTTTGGCGAAATGTCCTCTATCATTTTGGATTCACAAAACGTATCACCCAAGCGATTAATAAATTTAAACCATTCATTTAAATTTACAAATATCGATGATGCATTTAAAAATTTACACTCAAAAACCTAATATAAGAGGTATTAAATTTTAGGCATCAAATCTTTAGGGTATGGATCAAGATAATATTGATTTAGTAAATAATACTGTTGATATTTATTAATAAAAAAATGGATCATTTTTAGCGGTACTTGATAAGGAAGCACACCACGATGAAAATCTAAAACCATTTCATGAAAAAGTTTTTTTTCTTCTGCACTTAAATTATTTTTAAAAAAACCGATTAAATGAGCGAAAGTATTCACTTGATTTTTAATTGTTGGAAGCGTTTTTATGGTTATAAAAAAAAGCTCTCGATAATTTTCATATACTAAATCGTTATTTAGGTTTTCTGAATTGGCAGCAATTTTTCCAAGTTTTCGTAAACTATCCTGACTATATTCATACAATAAAAATTTATAACGTCCATGAAAATCTTGTAAGGCCCTAATCGAACCATCTAGTGAAAAAAAACGATAATGGGCCATTACTCGTCGTAAAAAATTATCTCTTTCATGTGGATCAAAAAGTCTTCCAGAATCTATAACTGGTAAAAGTGGGTGAGTATTAGTCAAATCTTCGGCAAAGAACCCCTTGCGCGTTTTATCTTCGCTCATTTCATTAGTTAATCGATAAACTTTTATGCGCTCCACTCCACAACTGGGAGATTTTTTCATGAGAATATAACCAGAAATATTTGGTAGTTCATTAATAATTTTCTGATTTGTATATCGCGCCAACTGAGTTAAGTCTTTATTTCCATCGTGAGATAAAAGTTTCACTTCTTGATCCATAGGATCACGAACTAACCTAATAGTTGGTCTTGGTGCCCCCATTCCCATAAGCATCTCTGGGCAAATAGAAACAAATTTAAAATATTTTGCAAGCTCTTCATTAACCCACTCATCATATTTGTGAGCACCGTCATAGCGTACTTTTTCACCAAGTAGGCATGCACTAATACCAATTAGAGGAGTCAAGGTTTCCATATTTCCTTTCATGTATCAAGCATATAAGTCAATGAGCGTTCATGCAAGAATTAAGCAAATTACTAATGTATTAATATAAACCTAAAAGTAGTATAATTTTTTCATACTGCACTTTTCACAAATGATATTTAATAGTCGACAAGATATACATAAGAAATGAGCATTAATAAATTATACCCTCTGATCGTTCTTTCAATAATCTTATTTAATACAGATATTGTTAGAGCAAGCCTCATCATCTTTAAAGACCAAACAATCGCCCCTGAGACAAAAGAGCAAATATCTAATGAATTAGAAAAAATTGTTCAAACATTTGGCGTGAAACCAAAAAACCCAATTGTTATCGATGATAGTGCCAACTGCCTTCGAACGGGCTATCGGTTCATTGGAAAAAGCATTGTTTTTTGTTCAAATAAAGATGTCATTAATAAGGGACTTGAATCTATTGATGTTATTCGCCATGAGCTTTTTCACGCCTATCTTTGCGATATTAATCCCCACCTATGTCCAAATGACTTAGATCAATACCCCGAACTGGTGATTATTCACGAAGCCCTGGCCGATTGGTATACATCCACGCTGGATATAACTAATCATTTTGGTGAAAATTTCAAGCACTCTGTTCCCTACTTAAGAACATATAAAAATAATTTATGTTATTCACTTGTTGATAACATCTACGCTAAAGCAAATTCTATCACCAGTGAAATTATTAAGCTGGAAATTGATTCAAAAAGTATCCTTGAAATAATGATGAAAAAGGAATTATCTTATTTGGATTTTAATTTGAAAAATAACTGCTTTGGTAAAGATGCACCTGTTATTGACTTTATCCCGGCGAACTCAAAAATATCCAAACTAAACCGATACAGTGTCAAGGCTTCCGAAAATATAATCTTCAGTCAAAAATCTTCAAACATTGACTTCTATAATCTAACCGTCGAAATTGATAAACCTGGTATCTTTGAGTATAAAATTGATAACAATAACAACCTAATTTTTACCCCAATATCCAATAGCGGATTTTCAAAAATCAATATTCTAATTTTCGATATTAATAAATTATTGATTGGAAATAAAATACTGTATCTGCAAATAAAAAATTAAAAAAATTATTATATATCTCTTCAATTCTTGATTATTATGCTTAAATCTTAAAAGTGCTTTATAAAGATTTTCTAAAGAGTGCCTGGCACCTTTTAAAAGGGTAAAATGAGTTTTCAAAATTTGGTTTGGATACGAAGAGACATACGCCTTCATGACCACCATGCTTTAAGTGAAGCATTAAAAAATGGCAACACACAACTTATATTTATTTTTGATCCACAGATACTTAACAAACTCAAAAATAAACAGGATCGAAGAATTACTTTCATTTTAGAATCCCTAATAGATCTAGAGAGAAAGCTGCGCAATAAAAATGCAAGTTTAATGATTGAAATTGGCAAGCCTGTCGAAGTTTTACTTAAAATTCAACAGACACATAAATATAAAAATCTTTTTTTCAACCGCGACTACGAGCCTTATGCAAAAGAAAGAGATCAACTAGTAGAAAAGTCACTGAAAAAAATTGGTATAGAAGTTAAAAGCTTTAAAGACCATGTATTTTTTGAAAAACATGAGGTTTTAAATCAATCAAGAGAGATTTATAAAGTATTTACGCCTTATAAAAATAAATGGGTTGAAAATTTTAAAAATCAAGAGTCAATTATTCCTGACTACAAATGTAACCTAAACAATCTATTTAAAACACTACCTCTCAACAAATTAATCGAAAATGATTTCCATAGCAAATTAGATTTTATTAATATGTCCGACAATTCTATAAAAGGTGGATCCACCCTTGCTCTTAAGCGACTACGCGATTTTGAAGCTGATATCAATAACTATCATCAGTGGCGAGACCTACCTGCCTATAACAAAACATCAAATCTTTCAACTTATATTCGCCATGGCAATGTTTCAATTCGCGATATGATCAGGCTTCCTTTTCAACTGTCTCAATTATCTATAAATGAAGGGGCAACCATATGGTGGTCAGAAATCATATGGAGAGATTTTTATCAGATGATTCTTGATGTCTATCCTAAGGTTGAAAATTTCTCATTTAAGCCACAGTATGATGATATAAAATGGCTTGGAACCCCTGAGCACTTTAAATTATGGTGTCAAGGCGAAACGGGATTTCCCATTATCGATGCGTCTATGCGCTGCTTGAATGCAACCGGCATTATGCATAATCGATTGCGCATGATTGTTGCCTCTTTCTTATGCAAAACTCTTTTATTGGATTGGCGACTAGGTGAAAAATATTTTGCTGAAAAATTATTAGATTTTGATCTTGCCGCAAACAATGGTGGTTGGCAATGGTGTGCCTCAACTGGAGTTGATGCTCAACCATATTTTAGAATTTTCAATCCCTACTCACAATCTGAAAAATTTGATCGTGATGGTGATTTTATTCGTTCCTGGTGTCCTGAATTGTCTCACTTTAATAATAAGAACATCCACTCTCCTCACGACACTGATTTCGTTGAACAGGCACGCGCTCAATGTGTGATTGGCCAGGACTACCCTCATCCCATTGTTTCCTATTCTAAAAATCGCGAAAAAGCTCTGATAATGTATAAAAAAATTAGTAACTAATCTCCATAAACTGCTATTTATTGGCATGTAAGTTTTACATTATGATATTACAAAATTAATTAACTTTGTTATCTTCGCGACCATAAGGGAGTTATTATGAATATTATAAAAAAATCTGGTAAATTAATGGGTATTTTAGCACTTAGTACTCAGGCCATCGCCAATTTAGATGCGCAAACAATTGATCAACCAATAAGAAATCTAGATCGATCAAATAATACAAAATCGCTTAATGAAACAAAAAATATAAAAGAAGAAGTTTTTGTCGTAAGTAATAAAGCCCGCTATAAAAATGAAAAAAATGAATTTATCGCTGGAAAAATATTTTTAAAAATCGAGTATCGCAAACTTACACCGGAGTATCAAAACCGATTAACCGGAGAAATGGTAGGTCTCTATTATTTTGAATCCGATGAAGAAGTTGTAGATTATGGTACTGGCAAGTTATATAAAGAATTTGTAAATTTAACAGGTGATGATGGTGAAACTCTTTTTGATCTAACTCATCGTGATCAAGAATTTAAACAATTCCAACTTTACGGCTGTAATTCTACATGGACAGCTTGCTCCCCAGAATTATCCCAGGTGACTTTTTATAAGAATGGTAAAATCGAAATTGATTTAATTTTATCTCCTGAAAAATCCGTTGAAGTTTTCCAATCTTATGAACAAAGAGATATTGATGGAACAACTAGAACAATTGAATATTGGAGTTCATCTGCTAGAGGGATGAACATGAATAAAATTTAATAATGCCAGAGCTCTCATTTGACCAATTATTAAATAATCTGCAACTTTATAAAATTCAGTTTGAAGAAGTTGCAGATCAATTCAATGAAAATTCAAATTATTTACCACCAACCTTCATTGAAAATAGATTGAAATTTTCTAGTTCATTAAAAAATCGAAAAGGCATCAAAGGCTTTGAAAAAGCCAATAAATATATCGATGAAAGTAATACTTTTGATCCTTTTTCCATAGATAATTTAATATATCTTAACAGTATAATCTGTGAAATACAGCAAACTCAACTTAGAAATCGCGATGTTTTTATTGGAAAATTTAAAGGCCATCCTTATAAGAATCTTAAAACGGAGTTTACAAAAGAATTACTCCGGCTAAAATGCGAATTTGAGAAGCTCGCAAACGCCTATGATTTTTTTCTATTTTTGGCCGAATATGCTTCTGTCCTAATTACACTTCATCCTTTTGCTGATGGAAATGGAAGAACCACGTCTTTAATACTAGATCATTTTTTGGTTCAATACGGGTATTTACCGCAAAACTTTGATAGTAAACTTGATTTTATGTTTGGTAAGTTTAGCGAATTAAACCACCCCCCAACAAATATCCAAATTGCCACACAAATCATTTTAAACGTAACAAAAAGTTATAAAGCTTTTATCTAATTTTGATTTGGCATAACACCGTATTTTTCACCATCTTTTATGATCGTTTTGGGTAAAACCATGGCGTTGGGTCCAATGACTGCTTTTTTGCCTACTGTTACTCCACCTAGAAGCTTGGCCATTAAACCAACCATTGCTCCTTTTTTCAAATGCAGCTTATCAATTATTAAATAGCCCTTCATACCATAATGGGCCATTAAAAATGCAGAGCCTCCAATTGTCACATTATCTTCCAAAATAATAAGGCAAGGATCAGATATATTAGAAGAATTAATCATTACATTTTTCCCAATCTTCATTCCCATCATTTTAAAAAACAAAATATTTAATGGTGAAGGTGTAATGAAATCTAGAATGGTGTAGCGAACTAGGTATGTAAGTGCGTTATGATAATACCAGGCCATGCTCTCTATGGAAAACCAAGGTCCGCGATATTGGCGCACAAATGGAATAAATGGAGCATTTACTAGCGGTACAATAAAAATAAGAGAGACTATAAATAATATAGCTCCAGCACCAAAGCTAAAGCCCATAAACATTGCCCGAACCCAAATTGGATCGTAGAGAGTAAAATTCCATGCTTTTAATAAAAGATACATCATTGGCATAATGGCAATGCCGATACAAAAAACGTACAACCCAGCAATTGGCAACAAAAACAGCATGAAAAATAAATTTTTAAACTGTCTAAAAATATTTTCAATAAAGCCTGCTATTCCTGACTTCTTTGATCGCTCTGAATTTATATCGGGAAAATCTTCTTTTTCTTCGTGGTGCTTAACTGCTTCAGGATGCGGGATATGCGACTTGTCTTCCATTAAAGGTCCATGCTAGAGGAATAAGTTATTTAAGTTAATCTTAAATCCTGATAACACTTACTTCAAGAAATTTTCTTCACTTAATTCTGCAACAATCCATTCTTGGGAATAAGGATCTTTAAATTCTAAACGATATGCCTTTAGCTTCATACCATCGTTGTTCTTATTGTTCCTACCATACTTAGGGTCTCCCATCACTGGAAACTCAAGCTTATCAAAATGCCGCCGAATCTGGTGAAGACGACCGGTATGAATTTCAACTTTTAATGTTGTAGTTATAGGTTCAATTTCTTTATTTACTTTTAAAATCTCATAGCTAGTTTTAGAGGCTTTACCATCTAATTCAAACTCGATATCTCCAGTTTGAGGTTGCTCTACACTCATGTCGCCTAATACTTCTACCAAATAAAATTTTTTAATCGTTCTTCGTTGAAATTTTTCTGAAAAAATTCTAGCGGTTTTTTCATTATAGGCAATTAACATGATCCCATGGGCTTCACGGTCTAAACGATGAAGAAGGTACGTCTCATGCTTGTTTTTTCCAACAAATCGCTCTATGGAAGCTTGGTCGCCGTAATTATTTCCCTGAGAAAGGACACCTGGTGGTTTATACCAAAGGCCCCAATTTTTATTTTCTTTCAATACATGAGGGGAAGTTATTTCAATGTCTAAAAATTTTGGATCAAAAAATAATTCGACCACTGAGCCTTTGTGCAATTCAAAAGTGGCCCTGCGAACCCGATTTCTTTTTCCCGAGTTATTTTTTTTAAGCCAAACAGCTCCATTTGTAAGTAACTTTTTTAACAAAGACTTTGAAAGTTTAGTTTCAGTTGCCAAAAACTCGATGAGTTCACCTTTTTCTTCTTGAAAAGTTTTCTTAAACTGAAACGGCTTAATTGATTTAACTGATTGATCATTTTCCATAGGAGAGATTATTTAGCAGATGATGACTAGTCCGTCACCAAATAAAAAGGCCCAAAACAAGGTTTGGGCCTGATTATACAAATCTGACGAGATTTAACTATTTTTTAAGCGCTTCAAATGCATCCACTCGACCAGCAGACACCGACTTTGCTTGAAGCTTATTAGTCTTTTTAGAAGTTGCTACTAAAATATCGCGTACTTCAATTGGAGAAAGGGTTGGCTTCTGAGAAAGAACAAGTCCGACAACTCCGGCAACGTGTGGACAGGCCATTGAAGTACCAGACATGCTACTATAACGAGCATTTGGTACAGTTGATACAATACTTGATCCCGGAGCAAAAACATGAACAGATTTAACTCCATAATTTGAAAAACTCGAAGCTGATCCAGTCGCGGCAAAAGATCCAACAGTGATAACATTTGGAAGATCGTAATTGGCTGGATAAGTTGGTCTTGAATCATTGTTGCTAGACTCATTTCCAGCTGCTGCGACAAATACTATTCCCACATCATTAGCATGAGAGATGGCCTCTTTTAGTGCTTCTGAATACTCTCCGCCCCCCCAAGAATTACTCATAACGTTTACGCCTCTTTTTATGGCATACTCTATTGATGAAATGGCATCGATTGTTTCGCCTGAACCTTTATCAGATAAAAATTTAATCCCGATAAGCTTTACTTGTCCCATGACTCCGGCAATACCTTTACCATCATGACTAGCACCAATAACTCCAGCGCAATGAGTTCCATGAGAGTGGCCATCCATTGGATCACCATCTTTATTGGCAAAATCATAACCATAGATATCATCTACATATCCATTGCCATCATCATCTACACCAGCACTACCATTTAACTCGAGCTCGTTTACGTCCATTTGTTTTTTCAAATCAGGGTGGCGATAATCAACCCCAGTATCGATAACAGCTACTTTTACATCACGTGAACCAGTAGTGAGTGACCAGGCACTTGCTGCATTGATATCTTCACCGGCAACACCACCAAAAAGTCCTCCGTTTTTACCAGTATTTTTAAGGCCCCATTGTTTTTTATATTGGTCATCTGTTGGCTCAAAAGCTTCAGAACTCGATCCATCTGAAATCTTAATGATCCAATTTGGTTCAACGTATTCAATGTTTGGATTTTTTAACAATGAGTTTGATTTAAGTAAATCTGATTTCGATGTCACTTTTACAAATGTTCCAAATTCAGTTTTTGTCAGTTTCTCAACTTTTCCAAATTTAGAAAGCGAACTTACATTCACAGTTAAATTGTTAGTATTTTTTAACTTAACAATATAACCATTAAATTCACTTACTGCTAAAACTTGAGAAGAAAATAGAGCGATAGGCAGGGCCATCCATTTTTTTGATACTTGCATGTCATCATCCTTGATAAAAGCGCAGTTAAAATCTCAAAATTCAAAATCCATTTAAATAAAGAGAAGCACACAATATATGATGAAGAGTGCGAGACAGAGTTTCAAGTCTTACAAGCGGTATGTAAGATTTTATTACATGTACCAAAATGATGTTAATTTTTTGACATAAACAAAAAGTGAAAGCCTAAGCTTTCACTTTTTAATTTAGAATCGATAAACAGCACTGGCCCATGTAAAACCTGAACCAAAAGCAGCAGAAGCAACAAGCATTCCCTTTTTTAACACACCTGCCTTAATCGCTTCATCCATGCCGAGTGGGATTGTTGCAGCGGTAGTATTTCCAAATTTTTGAATTGTATTGAAAACTTTTGATTCTGGAATTTTTAAGTCTTCGGCCACCTTGGAATTTATTCGTAAATTCGCTTGATGGAACAAAAAAACGTCTATTTCGTCCAGACCTACATTTGCCTCTTTGCACGCCGAGACCAAGCATTCACTCATTCTTTTAGTTGCGTGGACAAAGACTGCCTTGCCATTCATTTGAGGGTACTGCAGACCTTCCTTTAACATGGCTTCATTTATTCTCTCTTTTGGAAAAGCAAATCCAGGTGCCGGTAGCCACAGTTCTTTTGCAAAGTTGCCATCTGCAAATAATTGCGTCGATATAATGTGAGAATCTTTTTTGGGATCATTTACTGTACTTCTAGTCATAATAACCGCACCAGCACCATCGCCAAAAAGCACGGAAACATTTCTACCATTTGGAGTTTTATCTAAACCTTTTGAATGAACTTCTGCACCCACCAATAGAATATTTTTATGGGACCCAGAGCGAATAAATTTATCTGCAATCGACATTCCGTAAAGAAACCCTGAACATTGTTGACGAATATCTAAAACACTTATGCCAGGAATACCTAATTTTGCTTGTAAAAAACAACCAGAGCCTGGGAAATCATGGTCGGGGCTTAAGGTTGCAAAAATAATCATATCGATATCTTCTTTTTTTATTTTTGCTGATTCGATTGCATTTATGCTGGCCTGAAGTGCTAAATCAGTTGTCGAAGTATTCTCGTCAACCCATCTCCTTTCTTCAATTCCTGTTCTTTGTTGAATCCACTCATCAGTAGTATCCATCATTTTCTCCAAATCAAAATTTGTATAAATATTTTTTGGAACAAAGGAACCTACTCCAGATATCTGACTAAAATAATTCATCAAAAACCACCTTCTTAATTATAATTATTCGTTAAATAATAATATGTTTTTTAAGAAATAAAAACCAACAATCTTACTCAGGTTAGTTTTTCTTTCTTGAAGTTAGGAAATGCTCTATCATTATATTTACATAAGTAATAAATTTTATCCAAGGAAGGGTGAATGATGCAAAAACTTTTGTTGATAGTATTAATTATCACCACAAC
>CAYWBR010000048.1:0-6051 GCA_964456675.1 uncultured Bacteriovorax sp.
CCGATATTTTTCATTCTCAAAGGTTATTAAACCAGTTTTTGATTCTAGAGATGCAACATGGATAGGCTGATTTTTAGCCTTGTTCATTGAATAAAAAGACTCACAATTAAACTTTACTGCCTTTTTACCTTGGTAACTCTTAAGATCGTCACTTGTAATAAGATGGCGGCTTAGGTCAGTACCACTTACCATAATATTTCGAAGAGACTTGCCAATACGAACTCTAACAAGTGGACCATTACCCGTATTAGTAATCATTGCAGGCGTATCAGTTGGGCCCAACAATGTACAAATAGTAAAAGCAATTAAGATAAAAGGGGAAATCTTTAACAATGCTCCAAGCTCCAATAAAAGATAGTGAAAAAATCACCACACCCTATTTTAACGAGAAGACAATTTTAAAAGATATATGGCTAAATTTTCCCGATCAATGGAAGTGATTTTTGCAAATCAATCCAAGTAGTTCTTTTCATGTTTGGATTTATGATTAATAACTCGGGATGAAATAATGGCATCACTAAAGTTGAAAAAACTAATTCTTTATTTGGAGCACGAAACCTAATCTCAACAACATTTCCGTGTAAAACGCTCAACTTTTCTCTGCGTTTTAAGAAAAAGTTGGTGATATTAGCGCCTAAGCTGTAAATAACCTTGGGTTTAGTGGAATAAATTTCACTTAGTATATTTTTTAATCCACTATCATTTAATGGATCTATTTTTTCAATATTCTCTAACTCTAGATATTTTGTTTCTAAGGAAATGATTGAGTATTCGTCATTTTTTAATTGCATGGCTTTTGCCATATTTTGAATTAGTTCAAGTTGCTTCTGATCAACTAATTTCTGGCCATCAACAACTTGCTCATTTAGCCCTACGAAGCTCACCAATACATTATTTTGGCGTACTCTACTAATAGTATCGTGATCTAATTCAAAATTTATCCAATTATCGCTGGAGATTTCTACATTGTCTCTGACAATTGGCCCTGGTGATTTCTCCACCATTTGAGTCAAACTCTCCACAGCACCTTGGTATTTTAATTTTTCTACGGGAAAAGTTTCTGTGAGCTCTAAATAAAGAGGTCTATCTAATTCGCGATAAAATAAGTCATGGCCCCAGCCTGTCCCCTTAAATAAATCCCCTGTAAAGGTTCTCAATCCCAAGTGCGTGCCTGTGTTCCATTTCTTATTATTTGAATTTAAAACTTTAAATTTATTTTCCAAAAATCTTCCATTAGCGACTTTTTTACCTCAAATTCGCATTTTTAAAGAAGACTGTAAAGAAGGAAAAGAGTCAGACGAAGAGCATCTGTAAGTTCAAAAGGAGAACCCTGCATGTCTATGGAATCTGATTACAAATTTGAGAATTTTCAAGAATATTTTGGCGACGCTAAGCAAGTAAAAAAACAAATTACCGAATGCAAAATATGTGGTGCAAAACTAGTAATGACTCACCTTTCGGATTATAAAAATTTACTCATGCAAGAAACTTGTCGATGCCCAGAATGTGGTCAAGGTCAGAAAAAAATAATTCACGTCATTAACTAGTTATTTTTTACCAAACACTCGCTTGGTTTCGTGTTTATGATGAAGCCGTCTTGAAAATCGATGGGCTTCATCACGCATGTGTACAATTAATTTAAATAATGATTTATTATGACTTAAAAAATAGGGGTTTTTTCTCTCTGGGATTATTAACCTTTCCTCTGATCTTTTAATTTCTTCTTGTTTAAAACTATCTTTTGTTTTCACTATTTTTGACTTTGCGATACCAATAACAGGAATAGATATTTTAAAATCTTTTAAAACTTCGCGAAATACATTTACTTGCCCCAACCCTCCATCAACAATAAATACGTCCGGAAGTTTTCCATTATCAAGTCTTCTTGTAATTAACTCTTGCATCATTGCAAAATCATTATTCCCCTCTTCTCGTTCCATAAGTGCATAGTGCCTATATGCTTTTTTATCTGGCTTACCATCATGAAAAACAATTTGAGAAGCGGTTGGTGATTTACCTTGAAAAATAGCAATATCATAGCACTCTAGTACAACTGGTCTTTCTTTAAGTCCTAATAAATCTTTCAATTTATTTAGTCCAACATATACCGAATCTTGATTTAATAATCGAACTCTTTGACTTTCAAATGCATGATCCCGAGTGAGTTCTATTAATGAATGATATTTATTTCCCGGAGAGCGTACCTTTATTTTATCTTTTAAAGACAAAAGGGCCAACTCGAATTCATTGTTTATTTCTTCACTGAATTGAGTAACCACAATATCCGGCAATATATCATACGTCTCAGCATAATATTGGAATAAAAAATTTAAAACTTCGTCTAGAACTTCGTCCGTTAAATCTAAATTAGAAAATGAAAAATTTTTATGTCCTAGTAATAATCCATTTCTCATCATATAAATGGAAATATCAACTTCTTCTTCACCTTGATAGAACGCTACAACGTCGAGATTTTTATCATCAAAAAATTCTGCATTTTCCTGACGAGAATTTCCTATAAAATGATTTAACAATGTTAAATCATCGCGCAAACTTGCAGCCCTCTCAAACTCTTCAGACTCACTAGCATCAAACATTTTTTTTTCAAATTCTTTCTGTATGCGCTTTCCATGTGACTTAAAAAGATCAAGTGCTAAACTAAGATCTTTTTGATACTGCTCCTCTGATATTTTCCCAACACAGGGCGCAGAACATTGCTTCATTTGAAACAAGAGGCATGGCTCTTTTCTTTTTTTAAATTCACTTAAAGTACAGTCGCGAAGATTTAAAAATTTCGTCAACATACGAAGGACTTCCCCTACATTGCTGCCAGTAACAAAAGGACCGAAGACTTCTTGCTTAGACAATTTCTTAACTTTTCGAATATACTCTAGCCGAGGGAATGGTTCATTGTGATTAACGACCACGTAAGGATAAGATTTATCGTCTTTTAATCTGATATTGTATTTAGGTGAGTGTTTTTTTATGAGATTATTTTCTAAAACAAAAGCCTCTGCATCTGTTTCTGTCATAATAAATTCAAAATCTACAATATGTGAAACAAGAATCTCTGTTTTGGCATTTTTTACACTATTATTAAAATACGAAGTCACCCTAGATTTTAAATTTTTGGCTTTTCCAACGTAAATAATCAAGTCGTTTTTATTTTTCATCAAATAACAGCCTGATTTAGTCGGAAGATGCTTCGCTTTATCAAGCAGATCTATTTGAATTTTACTCGGATTAATATGTTCACTCATAAATCTTACTCAATTTTACCAATACTAATTCTTTACATTTACACAAATTCCACATTTTGCTAGAATAGTTGGATTGTCTCATTCTACAAAATAAAGGCTAAATCATGACTCAGTTTTCAGTTGGCAAAGAAGTTCTCTCTTATTGTGGTAAATGTAAATTAACACTAGCACATATCATCGCTTCCATGAAGGGGCCAAATGAAGTTGATAAAGTGATATGCAAAACCTGCAAAGGTACTCATGTTTTTAAAGACCCAAGCGCTAAAAAAGCAAAACCTACAATAACGCGTATAGCGCGAACACAGGGAAAACCTGGTTCTAGTAGAAAATCCTCTGAACCTCATTCTGTTATATGGGAAAAAACAATTGGTGCATCTAAGGCAAGTGCTCAAGACTACTCTATCAAAGCCCAATTTAAAATCGGAGACGTTATCAATCACCCAACCTTTGGCCAAGGTGTTGTTGAAAAATCAATTGATGGAAATAAAATTCAAGTGATGTTTCGTGATGACTCGAAAGTTTTATTGCACAATAAAAAATAGAATTTATTATGCTTGGTATTCTTTAATACCAAGCACTCTTTTTTACAAAAAGAGCTTTCCTCCTTCAAGCAAATCATCGACCTCACGATAAAGATCAAGGCACTCTTTTTGGTATTCTGGAATTATTTTTATTGCTTTATTTGCATAATCTGAACAATGATTGCACACATCACAACTCACATTGCGACAGCCTGCTGATTTAAACCTATCAATAAAATTATCCAATTCTCTGTTATTTATATATATGGGGGCATCTCCCTTTAGAGGAGAAAGCATTCCACGTTTTTTTGCCAATTTTACAAGAGGTGATAATTTTAAAACATTAAGTTTAAAAGGATTAACTAAAAAAGAATATCTAAGCATTGATAACAATTTTTCTTTTTTGCTTGGATTGTAGTCCGATTGGCCATAGGGCTGAATTAAATCTAGTAAATTCCCATCATATCTTCTTTCTGTATAAGCTTTAACTCTTTTTATCATGAGTGGCGTAGGAAGATTTCTTTCAACAATTTTAAATGAGTTGTAACCGATATTCTCATAATGATGTAAATCTTCGGGTCTAATCCAATCAGATCTTAGATAAAACTGAGGGTCTTCAATTTTTTTCTTAGAGCAATCTAGTATGCAGTGATCTATAACAAATCCTCCAGAGCTATGATTTTTTTGAGAGCTATGGGCGAGAAGATTCATATGACAAGTTGAGATCGCGCATGATTGAATGCAGTTGTTATTAACCAAAAGTTCTAAGTTACAACTCAAGTTACTTCTTAGCATTTTTAATGCAGCAAATTCCCTATTTACGGTTAGAGAATCTAAGCATATTGTATCTGCCCCGAGATCTTCCCAATACTTTGCTTTTTGAACGTGATCAACACTGTTAAAAACAGAAATTCTAGTTTTTAAATTAGGATAATTTTTTTTTATTATTTTAAAAAGTAAAATATTGCTAACCGTTACCGAATTTATTTCACTTATTGAAATCCAATCTAATAGATCTCTTATTTTTTTCTGGCCTGATTTTGTAGTTTCAATATTATCTAAACAAGATGCATTCAATAGATAATTAAATCCAATGTTATTTTTTTTTGCATAAAGAACGTGCTCTAATAATTTCTTCTTATTAATATTAGATAGTAAATAACTTGACCTTCCCCCTCCAACTACATCTGCGTTTAATTTGCCATATAATTCTTTAACGGGAAAATCTTTAATTCCATCAATTAGTTCATTTGAAAAATTCGTTGCGACTGAAAAGCTCGATTGCATCTTTAAACTCACTTGTTAATTGATAACTAAGTTTTGAGTCTATCAAAGTCACAAAATACAAAGACAGTAAATTCTTCTAAGACACGGGGGAGGAATAAAAAAAGCAGAACAAGAGTTCTGCTTTTTTGTTTTTATGAAATTATTTTTTTAATCTTATTGAAATCCAAAACCTGCATTAATTGAAAAGCCTGCTCCAATTCCAGTTGTAGAATAAGGTGAGCCACCATACATTCCAGCTCCACCATACATGCCACCATAGGCATTGGAGTAATTCTGATAAGCGTTCGTATAGTTTTGGTAAAGTGCTTGAGTTCCCACTTGAGAAGTATACATATTACCCATATTTCTAGTGTTCGATCCTTGCATAACTCCTTGCATGGCCATTTGCGCCTGAAGTTGTGCTTGGTATTGGTCATAGTAGCCACCATTCATTCCTGGTACGCCGTAACCAGAGCCGCCATTCCATCCTCCAGTTCCGCCCCAATAGCCACCATTTCCTGGCCATGAGCCCGTTCCTAAGCCAGCTCCACCTTGACCCATTCCTGGCCCAAAGATTCCACCGCCGCCAATTCCCGGATATCCACCACCAGTTCCTGGGTATCCTCCACCGATTCCTCCACCGATATTAATGCCTCCACCAATACCAGGAAATCCTCCGCCGATTCCAATTCCACCACCAGTTCCTGGGTATCCTCCGCCGATTCCTCCACCGATATTAATGCCTCCACCAATACCAGGAAATCCTCCGCCGATTCCAATTCCACCACCAGTTCCTGGGCACGGATAAGTAAAACACATCATTCCACCACTGCCACCCATTCCTGGGTAACCGCCCATTCCTATACCACCAGGGTATGGGTAATTGATTCCACCGCCAATCCCAATTCCAGGAATGCCGCCAGTCCCAATTCCACCAGGGTAGCCTAAGCCACCACCAATATTAATTCCGCCACCGATTCCGATTCCACCCATTCCTGGGTAGC
>CAYWBR010000048.1:6151-21059 GCA_964456675.1 uncultured Bacteriovorax sp.
CGCCGATGCCTCCACCTATTCCAATGCCAGGGTAGCCCATTCCGGGGTAACCGCCACCGATTCCACCCATTCCTGGATAACCACCGATACCTCCGCCGATGCTAATTCCACCGCCAATACCGGGATAGCCACCACCCATTCCGGGGTAGCCGCCGATGCCTCCACCTATTCCAATGCCAGGGTAGCCCATTCCGGGGTAACCGCCGATGCCACCACCTATTCCAATACCAGGGTAGCCCATTCCGGGATAACCCCCTCCTAGCCCACCACCAATATTAATTCCACCATAAATACCAAGACCAGATCCCCCCATGCCATAGCCAAGCATATTGGCCAAGCCGTAGCCTAAACCTAATCCCAGACCACCGCCAAAAGATCCACCATTTCCACCGATACCAATACTACCGCCGTAATATGGCCCCATCATTCCACCAAGGAAACCTGGCGAATAACCACCTGACATGTACGGGTTGCCAAAACCACCAAAGCCATTACCTGACATTCCACCATAGCCTGCATAGTATCCCATTCCATATCCATTACACGATGAAGCCATAGAAGTGGCATCATCCGAGCTGATTGGGTTTGAACCTCGTTCCAAATTGTAATTTAAATATGAGTTAAATCTATTAGTACATTGTTGGTGACCAGTGGCATATGCATCTGCCCAAGCCTGTTGTGATTTGTATTGATATTTTGCACCCAAGTAAGTCATACCAAGCATTGCGAGTGGTCCTGCTAATGACTGAATTGTATCAGCAACAGGATGATCCTCGGCGGGTTTTTCAAAAAAACAATCCACACAATCGATCGATCCACCACCGGCAAGTACTTCTCGTGCGGCGATACATCTTCCCTGTGTCCATGAATCTTCAATTCCGATACAATCTCCCGTTGTCGATTCTGCGAGAATTACACTGGGCGACTGGGCGAATAGAAGTAATGATAAAAATCCTAGCATAACATTGGATTTTTTATCCTTCATAGTTTGTGGTGTTTTAGAATTTAACTCTTGCTTCATAGCAATCTCCAAAAATCCATGTGGCCCAATTTTTTTTGAGCATCTGGATAAAAGTCTAACTCAAATATTAATATCGGCATAATGAGGCCAAAACTTTAGCCAAACAGGCAGTTTTTATCAGGTACTATTAAATCCGATTATTTAGCTCCCTTTCGTATTCAAGACAGCATTTGAGAGTTATGATAGCCTCATCTAATATAAATTTGAGTAATTTAATCAGATTGGCCCACAGGAAGAACTTTATTTATGGACTTTATCTCTTCAAAATTTATTATCGAATGGCTTGTTGTAATAGGATTATTTCTTTTTGGTATTTACACCATGCTAGTCATTAAAAACGAAAAAAAAACCTATTTAAAAAATGCCATTGAAAAAACTTTTAATGGATTTAAACTTCTCGTGCCTTCATGGTGGGGTGAAATTCAGACAAATGATACTGGCCACCTCATGTTCAAACGCCTTGATACACGCTATGAGTGGGAAGCTCACTTCTACTATATTCCAAAGACAGACAACTCGTTTCAAAACCAATCTATACAAGAAGCATTGAAAGAAAAATTAGAAAACAAAAAACTCTTATTTGATGCTGATACTACGATCATCACTAACCCAAGTGATTTTAGAGATCGCCCCTTACTTACAACTGGTCTGTTTGAACTCTGTCGCGTAGAAGGGACTGCTACAATGGATCGCACAGAAAGAACCTATTATGATGCTTTTATGGTCCGTCATTTACAAACCGGAGATATTTTATTCTGTGAAAGTAAAAGCTCTGTGCTTAATGGACTAGTTGAGGGCCCATTTTTTGAAGAAGTAATAGAACGATTAGAGTGGATAAATAAAAATTAAGCTAAAAAAACCCTCTTTCGAGGGTTTTCATTTTTAATTCTTTTTAGGTGAGAACAGTCTGATTTTTGCTACCAAAAAGGCAATCAAATCTTCATCCGCTCCGTACACATCATCAATTAGATCACAATTTAGAATAAAATCTTTCATTCTAATTGCGATTTGATGAAGAGACTCAACTAAATAAAGTCCACCAATGTTTTCTCCATTGAAAGATTTAATAATCTCTTTTCTGGCGTGGTTATACATTTCTGTCTCAGTAATATCTTCTGGAAGATTATCGTAGCCCATTTTTTCTTCGACCTCTTCAATCGCCTGGTCTCTTACATCTTCATCAGTCGCAAAACTAACTCCATACTCTGTAGCCATTGCGTCAATTAGTGCTTCCCTATTGGTAGGGTGAAATTCAATCAACTTCTTTTCTTTTAAATTGTTGATCGTATAACTCGCCAATACACGCAGCGTTTCAAAATCCGTTTTCATTTGAGACCTCAATATCATAAGTGTTCATTTCTAGTGTAACGGGTTGTGAGCTATCACACAAGAAAAGTTTTTCAATTTTCTTGACGAAATGGGTATAATCCTGTGATTTTTGTTACAAAATTTGGGGTAATTTTATGGTTAATGACGGAAAAATCAATTTCATCGAAGCTAAATCCAAACTTAACTGGGATGAATACTTCATGCTACAAGCAATGATTGCGGCTTTTAAGTCAAAAGACCCTGCAACAAAGGTCGGTTCTGTTTTTGTAGATAAAAATAATCACCAAATCACCATGGGGTATAACGGTTTCATCGCTGGAATAGACGAAACAAAGCTTCCGTGGGGAAAAGATCAATCTGTTGGTCTTGAGCATCAAAAATATGGGTACGTTGTCCATTCTGAGGCAAATGCCATTTTACACGCAAGCCGCTCCCTTGAGGGAGCACGCGCCTATGTGACTTTATTTCCATGCCATGAGTGTGCCAAACTCATCGCATCGTCTAAAGTCAAAGAAGTTATATATTTATCTGACAAACATAGAGCAAGCGAAGAAAATAGAATTGCAAAAAAAATATTTGATTTATCTGGAGTGAGTTACCGTCCACTAAATTTTAATCCCGAAATCTTGACTTACCTACTAGATCATTTGAATGACCAAATCACTAATTTATAATTTTAAATTCCTATTAAATTCTATCCGTATTATTTTACTTCAGATCTAAAATCTTAAAATGAGTACTAACGCCACTCGTGGTGCTTTTTTCCCCTGAAAAATTATTCTTGAGAAGCATTTTGACTCTAGCTATGATCACTGCACTTACAATTCAAAACAATTTGTAAGTTGAAATGAAGTTTATATTAGAGGCAAATGGATTGGTTATAGATATGATCAATTCAATCTCCTAAAGGATTTAGGAGAGATACCACACACGATAGGAGGCGTTCGCATGATTCCATTAAATTTTCTCATTATTGCCTGTGAGAATTTTCAAAACCTCGAAGGAAAAATCGATTATAAAGTTTGGTACTTGGAAATGGGACCCACTGGTGAAGTCTATGATCTTAAATCAAAAAAACGCGAAGACCTCATTATGAGCTTGATGGAAAATCATCAGCGCTATGGCAGATCACTATGGAGAGCTTTTTTAAAAGAGCATGAGGAATCCATCTCAATCGATTTATTTGACTTTGTCGCAAAAAACACTGAGCACAATACGCACATCGGAAATTTGCCAACAATCGCTGAGCTGCAAGTGACATTAAAGCAGTTAAAGATCAGATTAGAAGTAAAGTCTCTGGCATCATAAATAAAGTTATAAAAAATAACTTGTCCATAATAGAGTAGCCCCCTTATACTAAGGGGGCTTTGTTTATAATAATCTATTAGGGAGAATTCCATGAAGCCTTTCATTGTTGTTCCAGATGGTTTTGATAAATCACTTTTTGAAGAATTAAAAAAAATCGATACACTTGAAGTGCATCCAATCAGCAAAGTAACACAAGATGAATTAAAAACTCTTCTTCCTCGCGTGAATGGATTAATCATACGTTCGGCAACAACTGTGAATGAAGAACTTCTTTCACTTGCGCCAAATTTAAAAATTGTTATCCGTGCAGGTGAAGGTACAGATAATATCGATAAAAAGCTATGCGCTTCAAAAGGTGTAAAAGTAGCTAATACTCCAGGAGCAAATAACAATTCTGCAGCTGAGCATGCAATCGCTCTGATGATGAGTGTTTTAAGAAACACTGCAACTGCAGATAAAACGATGAAAGAAGGAAAATGGGAGAAGAACTCACTCACCGGCTTAGAACTTTGGAAAAAGAAAGTTGGTATTGTGGGCTTTGGCCGTATCGGACAAATTGTAGCTAAAAGAATTTCTGGGTTTGAACCTGAAGTTTTATTCTTTGATCCTGTTTTAGAAAAATCAGACATGCCTTATTGTAAAAAAGCTCAAAGCTTAGAAGAAATTTTTAAGACTTGTGATATTATTTCAATTCATACTCCCCTACTTCCTGCGACTAAAGGGATGATTACTCGAGAACTAATGAGCATGATGAAAAAAGAAGCTATATTAGTAAATGCTGCACGAGGTGGGATTGTCGATGAAGAAGCGTTGTATGATCTTTTAAAAGACAAAAAATTTAGAGGAGCAGGTTTTGATGTATTTGCGACAGAACCGCTCCCAGTTCCTAATAAATTATTAGAACTATCTAACTTAACTGTTTCACCACACCTTGGCGCTTCTACTGAAGAAGCTCAATTTAGAGTTGGTGAGATGGCCGTATTTCAAATTAAAGAATTTTTTGAAAATAATAATTTATTAAATGAAGTAAAAGCATAATTTATGAGTAGATTGGTTTTAACTGTTTTATTTTCCATGTTATTAAGTTTTTCAGCAATCTCTGCTGAAAAAGTTCTAATTTACCACGCTCCAGAATCTATTAATGATGTACGCTACGAGTTTCATTGGGAAGTGCTAAAAATAGATAATCCTTTTCTGCCTACCACCGTACCATATAACAAAAAAAATTATTGGCTAACGCCTGAGATGTTTTAATATAAGAAACTTAATTCTGGACTGTACTCTTAAGCATTTTATGGATCGGTAAAATTTTAATGAAAACTATTTTTACCATAAGAATTTAGGCACTTGGAAAATTAATCTCAAATCTATGCGCAGCTCATCAATGATTTAGAAGCACATATTTACTGGCCAATAATATACGCCATGATTATAATCTGCCGTACACTCAACATTTACCACACACACTCTAGGGGCATTCATTATGAAAACTCTCGCGATTATTGGTTCTCAATGGGGAGACGAAGGAAAAGGCAAAATCACTGATTTATTAGCAATTAAAAGTGATGTTGTTGTTCGCTATCAAGGTGGCAATAATGCCGGTCACACAATCATCGTTGGAACTAAAAAAATTGTTCTTCATCTAATACCTTCAGGTATTTTGCACCCCCATGCACTTTCTGTAATTGGTCACGGTGTGGTTTTTGATCCCGATGCATTCATTAAAGAAATGTTAGATGTTGAAAATGCAGGAATTAAACTATCTGATAAAAATTTAAAAATTTCTGAAAATGCTACTCTTATTACAAGTTATCATAAAATTATCGACGCTGCTCGTGAGTCACAAGGTCCAATAAAAATTGGAACTACAGGAAAAGGAATTGGCCCAGCTTACGAAGATAAAATTGCCCGTCGTGCGCTTAAGTTATCAGACCTAAGAAACATTGAAACATTAAAAATAAAATTAGAAAGGCTAATTCAAGAAAAGAAAATTCTTTTTGAAAATCTTTATAAAGTAGAATACCCAAATGTAAATTCTGAAGCTGAAAGGCTTTATGAATTGGGAAAAAAAATAACACCATTTTTGGATGATACTTTTTCAATTCTTGATACAGCCATAATTGAAAATAAAAAAATCCTTTATGAAGGTGCTCAGGGGATTTTATTAGATGTTGATTACGGAACATATCCATTTGTAACCAGCTCTTCTACTTCACTAGGTGGAATTTTCACAGGAGCGGGAATTCCAGGTTCCACTATTCAAGAAGTTTTAGGAATAACTAAAGCATATACAACTAGAGTTGGGGAAGGACCATTTCCAACAGAACTATTTGATGCCGTAGGAGAATTCATTCAAACAAAAGGTCATGAGTTTGGAGCTACAACAGGAAGAAAAAGAAGATGTGGATGGCTCGATCTCCCACTTTTAAAATATTCGGTTAAAGCTTCAAATATAACATCTCTTGCATTAACAAAAATCGATATCCTATCAGGAATGGATCAACTTAAAGTTTGTGTTGGCTATGAATACAACGGAAAGACAATTGATTGTGCCTACCCAGGAATTGATTTAACAAAGGCAAAACCAATTCTAAAAGATTTGAAACCGTTTACCGATGACTTTAAAGGTGAGCTTTCTTCTGAATTAAAAACATATATCAAAATGATTGAAGAATTTGTGGGTATCCCTGTGGGAATATTAGCTTACGGCCCAGAAAGATCTGAAATTAAATTTTTAAAAGAATATTTTTAATTAAATGACTTCGATTGAAAAATCTTATCAACAAGAAGCTTCTCAATTTTTAGAGAAGCTTTTTTTTGAATTAAATTTTTTATCTGTTGATCATTCCAAGTGGGACATTGATCACTTATGCTTTAGAACAGAATCTCTTGAGCATTATGAAAAAATTAAAAATGATTTTACTCAATTTTCGATATGCTTAATAGAAAGTCCTGTAAATGGGCGCCCTATTGCCACCTATAAATTAAAGAAAGCTTGGCAATTTGGAAGTAATTTAATTGATCTAATTGAGGTTCCTGCTCCAAAGCCAAATAAAATTACAAAACCAGGATTTGAGCATATTGAAGTTGTCATGCCTAAGAGTTTTGAAGAAATTCAAAAAACTTATCCGACACTTAGTTTTGAAAAGAATGAAAACCATAAAGTCTTTAACCCAGAACTCGTTGCCAATTTAGAATCTGGTGACATTAAATTCCATCATCAGTCACTAGAAGCAGTAATAAATATCGAAAAACTCCAAGGTGTTTTAGAAAATATTCAAACAAAATTTAATTTTCCAAAAATCCCCTACTTTATTTGTGGAACATTACCACTTGGTCTTAATAACCCGATGGCCGACATTGACGTTGCCGTTAGCTATAAACTTAATGAAAAAGCTAAATTGCTAGAATGGATTCAAAATTTTCAAGACGAAACCATTTCTCCACGGCTGCAAATAAAAAACGATGTAATGGTTTTCAATTTTAAATACGAGAATCGTATTTATGAGTTCTATATGAGTTCAGAAAATCTATTTGTTCAAAATGCCTATCGCCATATGAATATCGAAATGCGCTTATTGAAGATTTTTGGAGAAAAATTAAAAGAAAAAATTAAACAATTTAAGCAAAATGGTCTTACTACAGAGTATGCTTTTTTAAAGGCGCTTGGAATATATACAACCGAAGAGTTAGCCTTTAGCAACATCTACCATTTTGAGAATCTTGATGACTCTATGATTTCATGCACTTATCAAGGTGATTAGTTATTAAACACTCTCTTTATCTCCCTTACTTTTTTTCACTTCTTCCCCTTGTTAGTCATTATTTTGTTAGTCTTATAGCGATAATAAAAGTTTATAGGATTTTTTATGAATAAATTACTCGTGATGACCACTTTAATTATTTTAGCTGCTTTTAATACTAATGCTGCCGTATTAACTGAGACTGATAAAGTAAAGCTGGCAATTACATCAGCTAGTAATTCACTTCAAAAAGATATAACAGATTTTAAAAATCAAATTTTAAATGATTCGCTATCTCACTTAAGCCAAGATTCTGAAATTACCCATGAAACAGAAACAGTATTAAACGAGATGGAAAAAAAATTCCCTAAAAAATCTCAGCAAGAAAAATTGGCCCTTTTAAGCGCTATTCTTTTGAGTGAGATTGGAAATCATTAAGTTCACCTACTAGCTCATCTCTTAGCTTAATGAAATTTTTGAAAAGCTTATTTTCTACTAAAGGCTTATCTAGTTGTATTTGATCGATCGAAGACTCAACACTGTTTCCTCGTTTATCCTCAAGAATTAATATTAAATTAAAATACAATTCCATATTATAGTCAAAAGGTTCAATTTTAAGCCACACACCAATATCACCATGATTTGCTAAACATCTTTTAAGTGCTCTTCTTTCAATTTTAAGCTGTTCAATAGACTGAAGTATGTTTTGAAATTCTTCATTCATATTTTAAACTAAGGAACAACACTTGAAAGCACAGAGTCTTTCAATAAATTTAAGTCTAATTCCTTCGGAAAATTTTGAGGCAATTTAGGTAGAGTCGTATCTATACCTAACTCCTTTTTTCGAACATGAATAATTAGAGTTTGAATATACCTGTAATAAAAATCTTTCTGCGCAGGAGTCAAATTTACAAACTCCTTCACGGCAGAAGCAATTGTTGCATTTTTTAACAAATCCGAATTAACAGGTTTCCCCATTTTTAAATCATAAAAAATGTGCATTGTCTCAGTTATTTCATGGATCAGTCGACCTCTGATTTGCACCTCTCCTAATACTTCGTCGCTATTGGCAAAATTAAAATGGAAGCTGGTGTAGCCCATATCAAGATATGCACCAGGTCCATTTTTTACAACCAAAGGCTTATGGTTAATCCCTTTTGCTTTTTGCTTTAATCCTAAACGTAAATCAGCCTCTACTATTTGCTTAATTTGCTCA
The DNA here is from genome assembly GCA_964456675.1 of uncultured Bacteriovorax sp. Taxonomy (GTDB): domain Bacteria; phylum Bdellovibrionota; class Bacteriovoracia; order Bacteriovoracales; family Bacteriovoracaceae; genus Bacteriovorax. The sequence goes on from CAYWBR010000048.1 coordinate 14,769, forward strand.
TCTGATAAATACGAAATTGAATTTTCGTTTTGTGGACGATAATTCAAAATTTCTGTAACTTTAATTTTCCCATCTTCTATATAGGTAACCAATCTATCTACTAAAACCTGAATCGCTTTTTTATCGATGACACCATTTGGATTAGCTTTTAAGAACGCACGTAACCCTATCCCATCGCCAATTAGTGCCCGAGCATTATCTAAACTTAAAATTGATTTTCCTTCAATGAACATTTTTTGATCTTTTTTAATTAATTTTGCTAAAATTGAATCAGAACTTTTAGCTCGTGACTTAACATCTGCTACCCCATTAAACAGGCGCTTGGTTTCATCATTTGTTCTCACACTAGCAAGCTCATACTCTTCGCTCAAGGTTGATGAATATTTCTCGAGTCGCAGTAAATACTCTTCGCCACGAGTTAGTTCCCAGTTTTTTGTAATAGGATCTAATTCTTTTTGAATATTTACTTTTGCATTAGATTTAGGTTTTTTAATTTCTACTTTAGGCTTTGAAACAACGACAGCTATCGGTGCTTTTGAGCTGCCATCTTCCTTAGTTAAACTTAAAACGATGGAATTTCCATCTCCCATATTAGTAAATTTAAAACGGTCTTCTTTAAAAAATTCATAAGGTACAAATTCAACATCTAATTCTTTGTCATGGCCTGCCATAACCATAGAAATTAGTCTTCGGTGATCTAGAGTCCAGATTTTACCAGAGGTATCTCTCCAAACTTGAAGTCTTGGAAACTTACTTGGATCTAATTTACCTGCTTTAAAAGCTTGTGCATTTCCAACAACTGTATATTCTCCGGTGTGGTTACTCGCGGCATATTGAGAGAAATGAAGTTGATTTATATGAACTTTTGCTGGGCCTATTTTTTGAGTGTGATCAAATTCAGGAATATTTTTAGAAAGCAACGTTGTTAAACCGTGCTTTCTAATTAATTTTCTAAGTGCTTTATCTTTTTGATTAGGTTCCCAAGAAATTACTTCAACAAAGTTTAATCCATGAAGTTGTTTAGAAAATTCATTTTGCTCTTCAACAAATTGCGAGGTTGCCTTTTTAAGATGCCCACGCATGATATTTTCAACCATTGTTGGACAATCAAAAGCACTGGCCCCAAAAATATTGAGAGATAGAGTAATAAGAAAAATAATGAAGCTAGACTTAATTGTTGAGTTCATATCTCAGCTTTTCGTCTAACTGGGGAAAAAGATTGAATTTTTTTCTAAAAATAACCGAGTTTTAAAGAGTTAGATTCACTTCAAAAAAATCAAGTTTGCCACTAAAAGGATTAAGATTAACAGAACTCGCATTTATAAACTTAATTCCTTCTCTTTGATTTATTCCTTTATCTTCATGTATATGGCCAAAGACATGGAGTTTTAATTTGCTAATTTTTTTTTCATCTAAAATGATTTTTGCAAGCTCTTCACATCCTACGTTTTGACCTCGCCAAGTTTTATCCAAGACACCAAAAGGTGGCCCATGGGTAATAAGGACATCTGTATCATTTGGTATTAGTTCCCAATGTTTTCTTATTTCCGTTCCTCGATTACGGTTAAAGGCCCAATCATGGAACCAAGGAGTTATTGGACTCCCCCAAAACTTAACTCCATCAATTTCTACACCTGAATCATTCAAGTAGATCAAACCTAGCTCCAGAGCTTTTTTTTCATAGGAATATCGCTCTTCTGACTCCATTCCAAAATCATGATTTCCTGCAATGAAGATTTTATGGGTTCCAGGAACTTTTTCAGATGCTAACCAATCTAAGAAAACATGAATTTCTTTTTCTCTGCCTTTGCCTGAAAAATCTCCCGCATGAATGAGCACGTCGCAATCGGGCAACGTCAATTTTTGATGCTTATTGTGAGTATCAGAGATGCAAAGAATTTTCATTTTAATTTAGAATCGAACCAAACAACTTTCCAGCTTCAACATTTGTAATTTCAACAGGCAAAATTTTATTTGATAATTCCGCATCAGATTTAACATACACGCGCACAAAATTTGTAGTGTAGCCACTCCAATAGCCATTTTGATTTTTTTGCTCAAAAAGTACAGTCTGTTTTTTGCCAACTTGATCTTCACTAAAAAGGTTTAATTTTGCTTCTCCTAACATCATTAAAGCTCTCACACGATCTTTTTTAATTTTATGCTGAATTTGATTTTCAACTCTTGCGGCAGTTGTATTTTTTCTTTTTGAATAAGGAAAAACATGAAAATGTGTAATCGGAAGGTCTTTCATCGTGGCATATGTATTTTCAAACTGCGCCTCAGTCTCTTCTGGATATCCACAAATTACATCAGCCCCAAAACCTGCATTAGGGAAAGCTGCTAATAACTTATTAACCACCTTCTTATAATCTGCAATTACATATTTTCTTCGCATCGATTGTAATATGTCGTCGTCACCGCTTTGTAGGGGAATATGAAAATGATCCATCACCTTTGGTGAGGATTTTAAAACTTCTATTAACTCATCTGTAAATGTATTTGGCTCTACTGAACCGAGGCGAAAACGCTCAAGTCCATCTATTTCTAATAATTGTGCAACTAGATGGTGTAATTTTTCGCCACTGGATTGTTCATATTCACCAATATTCACACCAGTTAAGACGATTTCTTTAAATCCTTTTGCTACTAATTCTTTTGCCTGTGAAATAGCATCACTTATCGAAATTGCTCGTGAGCGCCCTCTCGCAAAAGGAATAATGCAAAAAGAACAAACATAATTGCAACCATCTTGGATTTTTAAAAATGCTCTTGTGTGTGAATCTGATTCGGTGGTTGCTGCTGCAAAAAAATCATGCCCTTTGTCCACATGTATTTTCGTTTCTTCATCTTCATTAAGATAATCAAAAACTTTATATTTTTCTGAATTTCCTAAAACGAGATCTACTCCCTGCATTTTAGAAATTCTTTCTGCATCCATTTGAGCATAACAGCCGGCTACGACAATTTTCCCCTCAGGAGAACTGTTGTAAGCCTTTCTAATGAGGTTTCTGCAGGTTGAATCTGCTTGGTCGGTAACTGTACAGGTATTAATAAAAACCACATCAGCAGACTGTCCAAATTCAACAACATCATAGCCACGATCAACAAAACCTTGCAGAATTGTCCCCGATTCTGAAAAGTTTAATCTACAGCCCAAAGTGTGAATGGCCACGCGTTTTTTATTGAGTACTATTTCTGTATTTTCCATAAGTTTCTTCCCATTTTTGGCAACATAGAACTAGCGTTGTCATTAATCAAGTGAGTAGGTGTTTTTTTCAAGGTTTAGAACAAAAAAAGCATAAGTTTTTACAAAAATCGTTTGACAAAAAAACCCGTCTCCTTTACTTTAACTATCACTTTCGAAGTAATTGGTCTCGTAGCTCAGTTGGTTAGAGCATCTCCCTTTTAAGGAGAGGGTCCTGCGTTCGAGTCGCAGAGAGATCACCATTTTCAAGCCACCGGATAAAAAACAAACGATTTGCATATATGCACCCATCGTCTAGCCCGGTCTAGGACATCGCCTTTTCACGGCGGTAACCGGGGTTCGAATCCCCGTGGGAGTACCAAGTTTTAAAAGCCTCGACATAGTTCGAGGCTTTTTTTTGTCTAAAATCTAAATGAAACTCTAGTTCGACACTGGCATAATTAAACAATGAATCTATTAAACCACTTAGACAAATCTTGGCATCCGTATCTTGCATCTGAATTTAATAAAACCTACATGCTTGAGCTATGCCATTATTTAGAGCAAGAAATTAAAAAAAATAAAATTATATACCCACCCGAAAATCAAATTTTTGAAGCTTTAAACCTTACAAAATTTAAAGATGTAAAAGTTGTTATCATCGGGCAAGATCCCTATCACGGCCCAGGCCAAGCTCATGGCCTTAGTTTTTCAGTCAAACATGGAGTTAAAATTCCTCCCTCACTTGTCAATATTTACAAAGAACTTGAAAGTGATCTTGGCATCAAAGCCCCTAATCACGGAAATTTGGTCTCCTGGGCAAGTCAAGGTGTTTTGCTTTTAAACAATGTATTAACTGTTGAGGACTCTAGGGCCGGGAGTCACCATAAAAGAGGATGGGAAAAATTCACGGACGTTATTATCGAGACACTAAATCATCACAAAGAAAATTTGGTATTTATACTTTGGGGATCACCAGCACAGAAAAAAGCAGCAAATCTTAACGAAAAAAAACACTACATAATTAAATCAGTCCACCCTTCTCCTTTATCTTCTTATCGCGGGTTCTTTGGTAGCAGACCATTTAGCAAGGCAAACACATATCTTGGCCAATACGGTATTGTGCCAATTAACTGGCATATTAAAGAGTAATGGTAGCTGAAATGCACTACTATCAAACAGTATTTCAATATCGAGGAAATAATTACGCTGGATTTCAGTGGCAAAAAAATTTGCCCACCGTTCAAGATGAGATCAATTCTGCAATTAGCTCTTTTCACAAAGGTAAAGTGTCTACAGTAGCAGCATCCCGTACCGATTCTGGAGTTCACGCTCTTTATCAAATTGTAAAAATCACTTGTGAGCTTGGGCTAGATATCGATAAATTTTTAGTACAAATAAATTCAGTACTACCTCCGGATATAAAATGTACACAGATAAGCGCTTGCGCTGCTATTTTTAGACCATCGGCCAATGTTATAAAAAAAGAGTACCGCTATTTATTTACAAACTCCCGAATTCCAAATCATAATTCACAAAACTTTATTGCAAACATCTCAAATGAACTTGATTTCGAACTAATTAAAAAATGTATTGAAGCAATAATTGGGCAACATAATTTTTGTAATTTTTGCTCAACGGGAAGTAATGTTCGATCAACTACAAGAAAAATTTTCCAATGTGAACTTTCTGTAATTGATCCCCTTGAGTTTTTGGGTGATTATTCATTTTTTAATCCATCAGATGAAATTAGACAATGTTATCAAATACGTTTTGTTGCTAATGGATTCCTCAAACAAATGATCAGACACCTAGTTAGTTCCTTTTGGATGGTAGGCAGTGGCAAATTATCTTATGAAGAATTTCTAGATTTTCTGAATTCTGAAAAAAAAACAGGAGCACTATGGAAAGTAGCTCCTGCTAATGGTCTTTATCTTTTTAATATTGAATATTAATTCTTAATAGCCGGGATAGTCCACATATGTATTTTGCGTTCGCAATTGCTCCACGCATAATACCTTTTTTGTATGCGAACAAAATGCCTTGGTTAAAGTATTAATTGCCGCAGAATCTGTCGCAGCTCCATTCCCAACATAGGATGTACCAGAAGAATCTTTGGACTGAAAAAAGACACAGTTATCATCTCCAGCTTCAGCGAGAGTGGCCCAAGTATCAGTAAAGCCCGTCCAATAATCTTCGTTCACTCCAGTAAATGAATTGGTAAGTGGGAAATCAAATACGGCACTAGCATTTGTTGTTCCAATAACTGTAGTTTTATCTGCTCGACGGTATTCTTTATTGGCTTCTAGTACCCAGCCAATTGATTCAGTTGTTCCATTGGGGCAATAAGCAGTAGAACAAGCCACTCTCCTTCGCACGCCATTAGTAGAAGTGTTAGTCATAACAAGGGCTTTATAAGTAGTATATCCCTCATCAGAATGACCATTGGTATCAGCATCTGTCTGGCAAATATCGTCAAATCTTTTTGCACCATCGGCATATAACAATCCTGACCCTGCGGTAATTGCTGTATCATTTGCAAAAATTTTGCGATAGCTTTTTTGCGCAGGAACAGTCGTTGTTCTTGGAATCATTTCGGCACACAGTAAAGCTATATTGTGATTACAACTTTCTGTACCGGCCACTATTGCAGCTGATGAATCGCTATCTCCAATACCATACACACCATAGTCAAAGCCAGAAATAGAGTTCCAAGCACCACAATGATCAAAATGTGTAACATCAGAATTAGAAGTTAACCCAGTCCAAAATTTTGTAGACGTCCCATCAATAGAATTAGTTAATGGAAAAACGAGTGACCCAGTAGAATCAGTTGTCCCAATCTCTGTTCCATCGGGTCTTTTATACAGAGCACTTTTTTTCAATACCCAGCTGTTTGCTTTATTTCTTGAAGCAGTAGAGCCAACAACTGCTTTAAATACTCCAGTTAAGCCTCGACTTGTTGCCTCGCTTGCACATACTGAATCTCCAAGAGTGATATCACCTGGAAAAGTTCCAGTCCAAGCAAAACCTCCACTTACAGTTGAGGTTGTAATGAACATCACGCCGTGATCTTTAGTCACACGTGTCACCGAATCAGTAGA
>CAYWBR010000049.1:0-20785 GCA_964456675.1 uncultured Bacteriovorax sp.
GACCCTGCCAACGACTTGATTGGTCCAAGTAATATAATGGCAGAATGTAAAACTGAAGCTGACCTAGGTCGTGTAATTAGAGTAAACCCAACTCCAACCGCCGAACATAATGATGATATCTACCTTTGCGTTGCGGATGCATCTGCTTACCCAACTATTGGGTATAGATATCGCAATGTTGGGAAAAGAAATCAGTTAGCCCAAACCACTGGACCACAGACTGCTTTTTGGTCATGGCCAGAATCTGGGTTAAACTCTGCTCAACCGTACTATGAATTTACTTGCGACGACTCTGCAAACGAAATTAAAGCTCGTATCAGAGTTGCGGTAAGAGATTGGGACTTAGAAATTACCTCTAGAGACATTGGCGGTAGTGTATATCCAATTAGGGACATGGATCTAGTAAATCCACCAACTATGGATTTAAGCGGAGATGATCCATATGACGCACCATACAACAACTACTTAGATTTTGATGATGTCATCAATCCTGCGTCTGCGACATGTGGTGGAAACGATCCAACGCCAAAATTACCTAATTAAATCAAACGCCCTACTAAATCATACTCAAGTACATCGGTGATCTCGACTTCTACGAGATCACCGACTTTAACTTCCTTACCTGAAAGATCGTTTATGATCACTTTACCATCGATATCTGGTGCTTGACCTTCATGACGTCCTTGAATGAGTAGCTCTGTCTCGTCATGCTCGCCCTCTATTAATACCTTTATCTTTTTACCTAGGTATTGAGAGTTAAGTTCACGAACTATTTCTTTTTGTGCTTCAAATAGAATATCGAATCTTTCGTCAATTATATCTTGATCAACTTTTGGCTGAAGTTTAAAAGCAGGAGTTCCTTCTTCATCTGAGTAGCGAAAAATTCCAAGATGGTTAAATCTTGCTTTCTTTATTCCTTCTAACAATAACTCAAAATCTTCCTCTGTTTCACCTGGGAATCCCACAATGATTGAAGTTCTTAATACAATACCAGGGATTCTCTCACGTAATTTTGCAATACGATCATGAATTCTCTCGCCAGTTATTTTTCTATTCATGCGCTTTAAAACGGCATCAGAAAAATGCTGAACTGGCATATCTAAGTACTTACATACTTTTTCTGACGTTGCCATTTTTTCAATTACTTCATCAGTTAATTCATCTGGGTAGAAATAGAATAATCTTACCCAATCAACACCTGTTACTGTTTCAAGTCCAGAAAGTAGTTGAAACAAGTTATTATTCTCATCAAGATCAACCCCATAATCAGATAAATCTTGTGAAATTAAGTTGAGCTCTCGTACCCCTGTTGATGCTAAATTTTTAGCTTCATTTACAAGAGACTCAACTGTGCGAGAACGAAGTTTTCCACGAAGTTTTGGAATAATACAGAAAGTACAATTACGGTTACACCCTTCCGAAATTTTTAACCAAGCAGTATAAAATGGAGAGGTATTTAATCGTGGATCGTATTCCGTATGAATAAATTTAGGAATTTCAACAAATGATTTCTTTTGAAGCTTTCTATCTTCAAATGCTTTTAAAAGCATCGTTATTTTATTATATTCACCTGTTCCAATAATTAAATCTACTTCAGGTAGTTCCTTTTCAAGTTGCTCGCTATATCGCTGGGCCATGCAACCCGAAACAACTAACGCCTTACAATTTCCCACCTCGGGATTTTTAAAATCTGCTAGGTCCAAAATTGTTTCCACCGATTCTCTTTTTGAAGCATCAATAAACGAACAAGTATTTACGACAATAACTTCTGCTTCTTCCGCTTCTGGAGTAACTACATAACCATCAAGCCCCATATATCCAAGCATAACTTGTGAATCTACTAAATTCTTTGAACAACCCAAAGAAGAAAAATATACTGTTTTTGAATTAAAACGTTTCTCTGATTGCATTTGCATAAATACCTTTTTGCCATCTAATTATTAAGTAATTTGTATAACTCCTCTTAATATGACAATTCCATCACTTTAGCAAAGCTTAGAAATTGGCCATGAATAATTTACTCGATAGACGAAAAAGTAGAGTTAAGGTAAATTGCGAACCAATAAAATTATTTATATAATGAATAAACAATAGGAATACTTAAGTGCTTGAATTAAAAAAAATTTCTCCCTGTATTATGCTTATTGGCACCTATTACCTAATTTCAAGTTGCGCCCACAAACCCATAGCATTAAGTAAGGCTCCCCCCTTAAACTACCAGGTTGAAAACTTAAGTTCACTACCAGAAAATACAAGGCAATCATTAATAAAATATCTGGAGGCACAAAAAGCACTTAAAAATGATGACCGCATACTGGCCTGTAAATATTTTGAAGAGCTTAGTTCTGACGAGAGCTTTTCGATTCGGTCTATTGCAACGATACGATCCATAGAATTTTGCGATTACTCAAAATCTGAACTCGAAGACATATGGGATGATTTAGCAGACGAGCAAGTGATTCCCAACTGGGCCAAAGAAAAATTTCTTAATATTTCTATAGAAAAAGCAAAAAAATCTAATAGCCTCGCACATCTTCACTCTTTTTATTATCACATGGTGAATTTTAAAAATGTTGCCGCTGAAAAAGAAGAACTAGTCCAACTGGCAATTAGCACCGCTCATAAAAATGGCGATGATGATATTATTCAAACCTACGAAGATAAATTAAAAATCATTTCCCCTCGTTTCGAATTAAATATTAATGCACAAAATATTTATTCCATAGCAAAAGATTTTGAAAAAATTAGAAAATTCAACGAAGCAAGAAATCTCTACCAGCAAATAATCGCTGAAAATTTTCCTATCGATCAAAAATTTAAAGCCTATAATTCATACCGTACTACATTTAAGGTAGAGCGAGATCTCGTAACCTTTAATAAAGCAACTATAGAAATGGCGAATTTTTTCCGTTTAGAAAGTGAAAAGGATCCAACTAATTCGAAAGTATTGGAAGTATGGATTGATGCTAAAATTGCCTTAGCTAGAGCACTCTGGACAGCACACGATAATCAGAATGCAAAAGCAGAACTAAATGAAATTTTGAATAAAAACTTAGGTAATGTTAACCAAAAAGCTTTAGCAGCCTGGATACTTGGATCTATTGATATTGAAGAGAAAAATTTCAACAATGCCTTAAATAATTTTAATCTCGCTCTAAGTTTTAAGCCAAATGATTTAAACTCACTTGAAAATATCCAATGGAATTTAGTCTGGACTCATTATTTACAAAAAAACTATAAAGAGACCATCAACCTGGTAAACCAATTCGTTAAAAATTCTACAAATACAAATTTCACAAATAAATTATTTTACTGGCAAGCAAAAGCTTTTCAAAAAATAAATGATAGTAAAAATGCTGATATAATTTTTGATAAGCTACTAATTGAAGATCCATTCAACTACTATGGTCTACTCGCAAGTGCTGAATTAAAAAAACCATTTAAACCATTAGAAACCAACATAGAAACTGTTACAACAAGTAACGACGATACACTTGATTGGTTAATTGCAGTTAATGAATTAGAATTTGCAAAGTCATATCAAAAATCAATTGATAGTCGTTACAAAACTTATAATGATAGGATTTTTGCAATGAAGCTCTATGCTCTAACCGGTTGGTATGAGGGAGCAATGAGACAAATAACAAATTTCCCCCTAAAGATGAGAACAGAGCTAACAGAAAAATTTCATTATCTTGTTTTCCCACAAGCCTATGGATCATTAGTTGGCGTTTATGCACAAAAACGAAATCTTCCAAAGAGTCTTATCTTAGGAATTATACGCCAAGAATCTGCCTTTAATCCGACAGTACGCTCTTGGGCCGATGCTTTTGGCTTAATGCAAATGATACCAGAAGCCGCAACAAGACTCGGTCCTAAATTTCAAATACCCTATAGAGATTTCAATGACCTTTATGATCCAGAAATAAACATAGCTATGGGTACAGCACTTGTTTCTGAATTAAATGACAAATATCTTAAACGCTTTATTCCAATCGTTGCTTCATATAATGCAAGTGAAGATGCAGTTCAAACTTGGCTTAGAGATCGTTTTAATGGTGACTACCATGAATTTATAGAACTTGTTCCATATGAAGAAACACGAAACTACTTAAAGCTCGTTTATCGCAATATGATGGTATATGAAAGATCGACAAAGTCTCAAGAGATCCTTGTCGATTTAGATTTTTTTGATAAGCCACTTTAAAATAATTCTTGATTCCATAATTTTTTGAAAAATACTTTTAACGGATAAATTTCTATTTTATCCGCTTTAAGAATTTTTTCACCTAAATAAACTCCATATCCTTTTTGAATTTTTTTTGAATCCAATAAAGTATTTAACCCTATATTAAAATCTTGTGCCCAATTTTTACTAGACTTTATTTCAAATCCGACTAACTGCTTACCTCTTTTCCAAATAAAATCTACTTCATTATTGCTCGGTGTTCCCCAATAACTCAAATCCCCTCCTACGCCTAAATAAGATATATAGGCTCGAAGCTCATTCAATATCCAATTCTCTAATAAAAATCCTCGCTCCGTTTTCTCCAGAGGATCCCTTAATTGCCCAGACAAAGCACGTGCCACGCCTTGATCAAAAAAATAAAATTTAGGATTGGAGACTTCTTTAATTTTTGCTTTAAGCTTATTACCAGGCAGAACAATTCCAAGCAATGTATCTTGAAGTATAGAGAAATAGCCATCGATTGTACTTCTAGCAACACCTGTTTCCCTCGCTACATTTGAAGAGTTTAAAACTTGACCATTAAGAATAGAGGTGATTTCCAAAAAACGTTGAAAACTTGAAAGATTTCTAACAAGCGCTTCTTGTTGAACTTCTTCTTTTAAGTATGTCGTAGCGTAAGATTCTAAATAATCAATTTTTTCATTTATATTTTTTAAGTTATGGACCTGTGGAAGATTTCCATACGCTAAAATTTCTTCAACATTAAAATCAAAATTAAGTTCTTTTGAAGTTAATGTGAAAAAATTTTTGGCACTAGCACGACCAGCAAGCATATTTCCGTTTTCTTTTTTTATTTTTCTAGCGCTTGATCCTGTTAAGACAAATTTTGCCTTATCTTCATAAATTAATTGGTGAATTTCATCGAGCAAAATTGGAAGCTTTTGGACCTCATCAACAATTACCCATTCAGATTTTTCTGAATCTATCCACTGACGAATCAATCCAGGATTTCTTGATAGGGCCAAAAAATCTTTAGAAAGTAATAAGTTTATTTTTAATGCATTTGAAAATTCTTTATCAATCCAAGTTGATTTACCAGTTGCTCTTGGCCCAAATAAAAAAAATGAATTACGAGGTGTTACGAGGGTGCGTTGGTACATAAATTCATCCCTATTGTTGTTTCGTAAATTTTACCGTAAATTTTACGGTTTCACAACCATGATGCCTAAGTACCTGAAACCTTTAGATTTATTTTGATATTTTTGTATTTTCTGGAATGATAAATTCAAAAGTTTTTATATCTAAGTTTTGAGTTTCGAATTTATTAATTAAAAACTCTCCTTTCTCGTTATTATCATAGATGAGTTCCATCTTTTGTAACTTAGACAGCTCCAAAGTTTTATCGGAAAAACTCAACATGGCTTTTTTTACTTTTATTTTTTTTCTAAAATTTTCATAAAAAGAAAGTTCAACTAATTCACCTTTTTTTACTACTTCATAAGCATTGTTTTTTTCAAAACCTTTTTGAAGACTATCAAAAAACGAAGCTAGTAAATTTAAACTTTCTCCACCTTGATTTACGATAACTTCTCCAGGCTCTCCGTCCATAAATGGTGGACGATAATACCAACTTTTAACGCCATTGCTAACAAAAGTAACAGGATCAGGTTTATCTATTTCAATTCTAATTTTTTTAGGAAAAGAATAAATCAAAGTTCCTTTTGATGTTTTTTCTTTATTACTTATTTTACTTTTATATTTTTGCTCGAAAATTAACTTAAAATCTTCAGCGTAAACCGAATTCACCATCAACGCAAAAAATAATACTAATATTTTTTTCATCTAATCCTCATCAATATTTAAGTTCAACAATTCTTCTTCCGTAATAGAATCAAAATCAACAATTTCTTTTAATTCTATTATCAATTCATCAAGCCTGCTATCTTCTAATTGATCAGCTTTCGTAAAATCTTCAAAAGTTTTAAATTTAATTATTTCTGTTACTTTTAATTTATCTTCCCTATCTACAAGATAAATAAATTCGCAATTAACATGCTCTTGATAAACTTTTCTCGATTCTCTTTGAACTTTTTTAAATTTTTTATAATCAGGATTTATTAGATTATAGGTATATTTTTTGGTGATCATTTTAATTTGAGTTAAAAAAAGGGGGCTTTTTTGCCCCCTAAAGTGATTAGTGTAGTTGTACTGAAACTGCTTTTGATACCCCTGGCTCCTGCATAGTAACACCATAAAGCGTATCGTTAAGCTCCATCGTCTTTTTATTGTGAGTAATCAAAATAAATTGTGACTCACTCGACATCTCACGAAGTAATTCATTAAAACGACCAACGTTAGCATCATCTAGAGGAGCATCAACCTCATCTAGTAGACAGAATGGTGCTGGCTTAACTAAGAAGATGGAGAAAATTAAACTTACTGCCGTCATGGCTTTTTCACCACCAGACATTAAGTTAATATTCTGCATTTTTTTACCAGGTGGCTGAGCAATAATATCGATACCACATTCAGCATCGTTTAAATCCCCAGTTAAGCGTAATTCTGCCGAACCACCACCAAAAATAATTGGGAATACTTTTTGAAATCTAGTGTTAACTTCATCATATGCAGCATTAAATCTGATTTTTGATTTTTCATCAATATGTGTAATGGCTTTCTGTAAATCTTCAAGTGAAAGTCTTAATTCTTGCTCTTGAACCCTTAAGAAATCAGCACGATGCTTTTGTCTCTCGTAATCTTCAATTGCTTGCCAGTTAATATCTCCTAAACGGCCAAACTCCATCTTATAGTTTTTAAGTTTAGCATCGCACTCTTTAAGATCTTGTCCATAACGGCGAACAAACTCATAATCCTTACGATCAATTTCCTCTGGACCATTTTCCGTTTCCATCCAGAACATTGATTTAACATCTTTAAGATCAGCAAAGTTTTCTTCAGAATACTCAAGGTGTTTTCCAAGAATATAGCGAAGATCAACATGATACTTTTCAAAGATATTGCGAACATTTTGCTCTTCTTCAAGAAGGTATTGAGAATTTTTTACTTCTGCTTCAGTGATTTCTTTTTGATTTTTATTTATCTTACTACTTAATTCTTTTACTTCGTCTTCTCTTTCTTTCATTGAGAGCAAGAGCTGCCCAAAATTGTCTTTTAATAAATTTAACACATCTTCTTTATCTGCCAAATCACTTGCTGAATCGTGGTTTGCAGTTTCAAGATTAGAATGCTCTTCAATTATTTGATCAATTTCTGTGTTGTATTGTTCAACTAGATTTTCAGTATTTTCTAATCGAAGATTCATCTTTTCTAGTTGAGATTCAATATCTTCAATTTGATTAGATAATCCTTTAACCGTTGCTTCATAAGACTTCGCTTCAACCTGCTTTGTTAAAAGGAATTCTTTTTCTTCATCGTATTGAGATTTTTGAAGTTCGACTTGCTCTTTTGCTTCTTCAAAACGCTCATGAGCATTATTCATATTGTTTTGAAGTTCTGCTTTTTTCTTAGTTAACTTCTCATCATTTTCAATAAGCTCTAATCGCGACTTTGAAATTTCATTTTTTCTATTTTTTTGAATATCTAAACGAGCAAATCCTGCTTCAAAACTAGAAAGTTTTGCATCTAGGGCCGACTTCTTAGATGCGTGGCTTGCGCGTGCATCCGCAGCTTTATTGCGTAGTTCATCATGAGCAATTCTTTTTTGATCAAGATCTGACTTACTCGCTAAGAATATTTCTTCTTTTGCCATGTAAGTTTCATTTAGTTCGATCAGTTGAACTTTAAGTTCTTCAATTTGGTTGTTCCTTGCTACAATTCCACCAAGTGAATCGTTAGCGGTATTAGCATCAACAATTGAAACTAACTTTGCGCCACCAATATTTTGTACTTTAGCAGTACCATTTTTAGAAGCTACGGCCTTAAATCGAATATCAGACGACAATGCTTCACACACATCTGGTGTTAATTCATTGGCAATGAAGTAGCCTTCAAAAAATGGCGCAAAGTATGCTTTATCAGCTCCCTTAAGGTCTAAAATATCATTTAGTGCTACTAATTCTGTATTAAGAGAAATTGTTAGCCGCTCTACTGTCTCTGGGCTTATTTTATCAAAATTAGTCATTTTTAAAAACTCTAATGATTTCTCATTAGATTTTAACCAACTGAAAATATCTTTATCATCACCTTTTGTTGCAACGATTGTTTCAGTGAATTCTTTTAAAAGCATTTGTACTGCTTTTGTATATTCCTCAGAACATTGTAAAATTGTCCCTAATAGTCCAAAGTTATCGCCATTGTCCTTTAAGAACTCTGCAACTCCCGCTTGTTTTCCTTCTAGTGACTTATTGATTTCTACAAGAGAGTTCAGGCGGGATTCTGTTTGAATTAAATTTTTAGAAATTTCTTTTAATTCATTTTCTTGGTTACGAACGACAACAGCTAATTCATCAATTTGAATTTTTAATTCAGCTTCATCATTTTTTAAATCATTTGATAATTTTTCAGCAGTATGAACAGCGTCACGCTCATCATTGATTTGTGTAGATACACCTGAATATTGTGTTTCAAGTGCTTCAATTTCTTTTGTTAAATCTGAAAGAGTAGCTGCATATTCTTCAAGTCGAGATGTGTTTCTGAAAAAATCTTGGTCGATTTTATTTAGCGCATCTTTATCTGCATCAATTTGATCTTTCAAATCATTAAAACATTGAGTTTTAAGCTCTAACTCATCTTTTAAATGTTCAACCCTTTCTTCCAGAGAAGAAAAGTCATGTTCTTCTTGACCTTTTTTAATCCAATCTTCTAATTGAATTTTTAGATCCGTTAACTTTAAATTTCTATTTTCAATTTCTGTTTCAACTTCTGATTTTTCTTTTTCGCGGGTTTCGATTAGTTTTTCTTTTTCTATGCGATTTTTCTTTAGTGAATTTAGACGCTCTTCCCGAGCTGCTAGCTCTCGTGATAGTTCATTATATTCTTTTTGAAGATCCTCAATTTTAGAAGTTTCTTCATCTTTTCTAAAGCGTTCTTCCTCTAAGCCAATTTCTAAAATATTTTTTCGACTTGACCAATTTTCAATTTCTTCAGCTTTAAAAGTTAGAGCAGTATTGGTTTCTTTGAAATTTTTTAATAATTCAAATTCCTTATGTGCATGAACAATTAAATCATATTTTTTTACTTTTTCTTTTAATTCACGAGCACGTTCTGCCTTTTCTGCTTGCTTTTCAAGTGCTTTCAAATTCTTTTCAATTTCTTGTTGTAAATCATTTAAGCGAGCTAGATTTTGCTCCGTCGCTTCAATTTTCTTTAGCGATTCTTTTTTACGCATTTTAAATTTTGTAATACCAGCAACGTCTTCAATCATTGTACGACGCTCTTCTGGTTTTGCTTGCACCAGCCTATTGATCTCACCTTGAGCAATGATCGAATACGATTTTGCACCAGCTCCTGTGTCCATGAAAACTTCTTGGATATCTCTTAGGCGGCATGGTACATCATTGATGCGATATTCAGTTTCACCATTTCTGTATAACTTTCTTGTAAGTTGAATTTCAGTTGGTGAAGATACTTGATGACCAATATGAATATGTTTGCCTTCATCGTTTTCTAATACTAGAGAAACTTCGGCCCAAGCGGCTGGCGAGTATTTAGAAGAACCTGCAAAAATAACATCTTTCATGGAAGCTCCACGCAAGTGCTTTGCAGACTGTTCCCCCATTACCCAAAAGAGCGCATCTACTACGTTGGATTTTCCACAGCCGTTAGGTCCAACGATACCGGTAATTCCTTCGTCGAAATGTATAACAGTTCTGTCTTTGAATGATTTAAAACCATGAAGAATAAGTCGTTTTAACTGCACGCAAATGTCCTCTCGTAAAAATAAAAACCAATTACAATATCCCGCTGATCCTCATTGGGAAAAATTGTCTGTGTGTGGCCCTTAAATGTTTCATATCCGCGACAATTAGTACACTTAAAAGTAGGACTTTAAGACAATGTAAGAACAGAAAAATATTAGAAATCTTAAGCAGTTAGACCATGTTTTTATTAATTTCTGAGTAGCGTCAAGTCTAAAAAGCTAGTTCGACCTTTGGTGACTGGTATACTAACTGATTTTGGCACATAGCCTGGCAAGGTAATTAGCAATGAAACTTCACCCGCTTCACGATCGGGATTATTGATAAATCCTGTGTGGTAGAGATAATAATTTCCCTTACTATCAAAGCGCCTCACTCGTTTAAAAATTTCACTTGGTTTTCCAATTTTTGTGAAATCATCCCCTTTTTTTATTTTAAGTTTTAATTTTTGCAATATTTTTTCGTTAACCACTCCTTCAAACCGCAAACGTAAATCAAAAGCAAAAGACGAGTAATCAGTTCGTGCCCTTCTCGATGGTCTTAAGCCAAGTAAAGTTTCAATCAATGGGGCCAATACTGGGTGTGGACAATATTTATAATTTTTTTGTAAACAATTTTTTGGAAAATATCCTATCCCGTGCAATCGTTGGCCATTTTTTAATATTGGCGAATGAAATGCACTCACCGGATAAAAGTTTTCTTCCGTAGAGAATTTAGTTGAGTAAAAATCCTCTACGTTGATTACACTTTTATTGGTATAGTCGGACTTTTCCACATAATACGAAAAATCTAAATGTGTTGAAGGCAAAGGTACCGCGGTGTCATCCTCAAATTGGTTTTTTCCAGTGACAAATGGTCGCAAAAACTTTAGAGGTTCTGGCATTCCTGCAAAATGAACAAACTTAATTTGTGATTGCAATTGTTGCATTAAAGTTTGGGCAAAAGGTTCGATTAACAAATAACGTAGCTCATCGATTGTAGGCGAAGTAACTTGCATTTGTGCCAATTGGGTCGAGCCAAAATCTGACAAAATATCAAGACCGATTAATCGTGCCAATGCTTTAAGCTTCGTACCCAATATGGCCACCTTGGAGCCCCAAAGAGGTGAACCCAACGTTATAAAACTAAAATAATTCTGTAAGTATTTTTTATGATAGCGAGCATCCCCCATTGCCGAGCGAAGCAGGTAGCGAGTTGCAATTAAACCACCTTGAGAATGAGCGATTAATGATATTTTATCATGCGATCCGATGCCTCCACGTGATTTAATTTTTTCCTCTATAAAATCTGCAAGCTCAATTGAAATTTTATTGACATCGATTTTATCGTCTTGTGTTTTGTACTGAAATTTTTCAACATATAAATTTGATCCGTCCGCTAGGCTGTCGTGCTGTTCGCCTATTATTTCAGCAAGCATTCCGAAACTTTCTGGCTTGCTTGCAATTCCATGCACTAAAAAAACAAAGTGATTATCTGCTGCATGTGCAGTTATTTGAAAAAAAATTAGAATAAAACCCAAGGCTAATTTTTTAAAATTATTCATTTAAAAATCCTTACTAGCAGCTCATCGCTAAACTAAGGATCTTATCGGCAAAAATTTCAAGAAATAGAGTAACTAGAGGGGTACAATATCCGACTTAATTCATTTTATATTTAAGACTATTCAAAAATATTAAACGCTTCCATTATTTTAATTGTTTCTAAATCTATAGGGTCAGATCTCTCTAATAATTTTGTGCGTATTTTGTTTTTTTTGACAATGTCCCAGTTTTGCCCAAGCTTAACTTTATAGGATATGTCGCTTACTTTTAATTCAAATACGGTAACCTGCTTTATCGATTTCTCATAGAAAGCTAAATTTTCAGTAAAATTTAAATGCCCACCTTCTGGTTGTAACTTTTCCATTAGCTTCTGGAGTATCTGAGATTTTTGATTAACGTCTTCAACAACCCCAAACCACCCTTTAAGTACGACTGATTGAAAAAGTGCAGTTGCGGGGCAGCCAGATAACTCATCTGACCAATACGATGGAATCAGTGACAATGGTTTATAAACTAAAAAGTTTGCAGGCTTATTTACCCCCTCCAACTTTTCACCGTTTCGTGCGCCATGAAAATAAATATCTTGTCCGATTGGTACATAATTCATTGGTCGTGAAGAAAGTCCGAATTTTTCACACTGTGTTGTTAATACACCATCGTTCATTTGGTCTAAAAATTCATATGCCTTTTTATTATCCAAGATTTCAAAATCTTTTCGACGCATGTGCCTCACCTATCGATATTTTTATCATTAATATAAAATTGAAATCATTAAGGGAAAAAAAATATTAATTGGTTTTGAAAATGGTCGACCTTAATCCCTCAGGCTCGAACATTTTTCCTCCAAGATCCCTTCCTAGAACTTAACATTCTCAAGGGTTTTTCTCAAAGTCTAGGCCAAAATGGAGGAAAAAAATAGTGGAGGAAATTTTTGGAGGAAAATTATTTTTTCCTCCGTGAATTTGTCTTTTTAACCCACGGCAATGATGGCTGGTAAATTATAATGTTGAGTTTCATATTTTTTTCCATCAGCGGCAGTTATCCAAAATTTTTGGATAACTGAATTTTCTTGTAATTCGCTGTCTGAGAAAATCTTTTTTTAATGATAATTGATCGTTCGGACATCCACATCATAAAGTTGGGCCATCATTTTTTGTGTGAGCCAAACATTTTCATCAGAATATACAGTCTCAACACCTCCATCACCACTGCTTGCAACAAAGGTGAGATATTCAGCGGCCGAGGAACGAACAATAGAGACTTCTTTATTTTTCTTTTTCATATTCCTTTAACTTTTGTTCAGAATCGCATTCACCCACAAAATAAGACATACAGCCATTCTTTGTCTTAGTTTTTCCCCAAGTCCATACTTTTTTTTTATTTTCGTAGCTAGAAGGCTCGCCAAGGAGACATGTGTATTTTGAATTTTTTCTAATTTTTTTCCATTCTCGAAAAAGTTTACGACAGTCCTCAACTTCCTTAGCACGTCTTGCGACATAGATGTGATATACTCCTTCCTCATCTGTCACACTAAATGAAAAATCACATAAAGTTGCTCCACGGCCATAATCCGAATAATCATCACGCCAAGTGGGATATCTAAATATTACTTTTTTTGTTTTAAAACATTGCCAGCGTTGATAAACAGATAAGTCATCTTCTAATTTATATGGAGTTAACTTCACTCCTTTAGTCGCATAAATAAGGTCTGCTTCTATTAAAATACCATGATCATCAGTCAATAGACCTTGGGGATATTTTTCTTGAAACAGCGATTTGCCGTGCATTAAGAAAGAAGCAAATAAAACGAAAAGGAAAAAAAGACTTTTCATTTCAGCTATCTCCTAATTTTTCAAGAAACTTGTTTAGTTTTTTTTGAACATCTTTTGTTTTATTTGTTTTACTGTCTATTCTTCCCTTATATCCCATTAAAACTTCTTTCCACGTTGGTTCTTTCTTCATTTGAGACTTTAATATCTCTCTCTTTCTAAAAAGCCATCTTACTCCTGCGCAAATATTTTTATTAGGCTCCCACACTTCCTCGTTTTCCAAAATCACAAGATGATCTTTTAATTCTTTTTCATCACCAGAAAGTTGCCTTTGAGTTCTCTCCGTAATTTGCATAAGTCCACGAGCAAAACCTATCTTTTTTAATTTATTAGGCGCAATTGACTTTGCATCAAAACTAGACTCTGTCGCCATCAAGGCTTTTACAAAATTAGGATGAAGTGGTGGATCTATTTTAAAAATATCATTCCAGTAAGCAACCCAACCATTAATAAGATCATCAAACTGATTTCCATTTATTCCATTTCTATTAAATTCAAGATCATTGGGTGTAGCCTTTAATTTGGGATTTTTAAAAAGATCATGATTAGAGATCAAATCGATCTCATCGCCTTTAAGTTGATCTTTTTTTGACTTATTTTTTCGACAATGCCCATCTACATCTTCAAGATGTTTTTTCTGCCTATCATGCCTTCTCACCCAATGTTCACCAATAGGACAAATTCGCCAGGGATTTAGTTCTTTAATTTTCTCAGTCGAAAAAAAGGGAATTTTATAAATATTTTTCTTAGGTATCATTCCATCGACAGTATCTATCCAATTCAATAACTCAAAAGTAGGATCATCTAATTCTTTTCTTAAAAAAAGGCTAGCTTCAGATATTTTGTTTTCATCGACCTTTTTTGATTTCACAAGAATCGAATTTGAAAATTGTTTAAGACTCTTTATGAGATAAAATTCAGCTTCGTCAGTTTTTAAAAAAAACGAAGCCAAAATTGATTGAATTTTTTCTTTTTTTGTTTTTTCCATATTCCCCAATTCTGTGCAAACGGAGATTTTGCTTAAGAAAAGTATAGTCCCGAAATTATTGGAAGAAAAAGATATATTTTTCCTCTAGTCCAGCCGATTTTGGAGGAAAAAAGTAGCGGAGGAAATTTTCGACAAGAGGCACTTGAGAGGGGCTAACCTTTGAAACTTTATTTTTTAAATATAACGTTGAATGATAATCGTGGTGTGTTCCACCATTGTGGGATGAGAGTCAGAGTCAGAGTCAGAGTCAGAGTCAGAGTCAAAAGAAAGATGGTCGGAGAGATAGGATTTGAACCTACGACCCTCTGCTCCCAAAGCAGATGCGCTACCAAACTGCGCTACTCTCCGATTGATTTCTTGATTGAGGATATCTTTATAATGAATTCGTTGTCTTTTGGCAACATTTTTTAAACAGCTAAATCTTTGATTTCAAGAAATTAAGAGCAAATTTTGAAGCCTCTGCGCGATGAGAGTGCTTATTCTTCCACTCCGTTAATTCAGACACAGCAATCCCTTCGGCCAATCTTGCCTCGGGAATAAAAACCGGATCATAACCAAAATTGTCACCAAGATCACTGTAATAGTGAGCAATAACTCCATGAAAGCGACCCTCAAAAAAATAATATTCTTCTGGCGAAAAATAAAAGCAAAGCACAGCTGTGAAAAAAGCTTTTCTCTCATCAAAGGATTGATTATTTTTTAATTTTTCTAAAAGTAAAAGAGCACGCTCTTTGTCGCTTACCCCCTCTCCTCCAAATCGTGCGCTTTGAACCCCTAATTCACCAGGAAGAGACTCTACATTAATTCCTGAATCATCAGACAATACTGGACGATTGAATTCTTTGTAATAAGCCTCTGCTTTTAATAAAGCATTCTGAAAAAAACTTGAACCATTCTCATCCACTGCTAATTTTTTAGGAGCTGTTTCAAGAATCACGACGTCAGGTGAAAAAAGAATTTCAAACTCCTTTTTTTTGTGGGCATTACTCGTCGCTAGTAAAAAGTTTAACTTACTCATATTGAAATCTAATTTTTTAAGGCCGAATTTTGTGCTTCAAATACAACTTGAAGTGCAGACTTTGCACAATCTAAAAGAGCTGTTAAGTGATCCCCTGAAAAAGGTTCTCCCTCTGCAGTTCCTTGAATTTCTACAAATTTTCCCGAACCAGTCATCACAATATTCATATCAGTCTCACAACTAGAATCCTCTTCATAATTTAAATCTGCAATAACTTGATTCTGTTTGTTGACACCAACACTGATGGCTGCTAATTGATCTTTTATTGGTGATTCTTTAATTAGGCCAGCTTTCAATAGTGCTCGTACGGCTAACTCTAGGGCCACATATGCTCCAGAGATTGAAGTTGTTCGAGTTCCGCCATCAGCAACAATTACATCACAATCAATTTGCAACGTTCGCTCACCCAATTTTTTCAAATCAATAATTGCTCGTAAACTTCTGCCAATTAAGCGTTGAATTTCTTGCGTTCTACCACTAGCACCACTTCGTTCTCGTTTTATTCTCTGATGTGTGGATGAAGGAAGCATCGAATACTCCGCAGTGATCCACCCTTGATTTTTTCCTTTTAAAAATGGCGGTACCGATTCCTCCACAGTCACGGTAACGTAGACTTTTGTGTTTCCACATTCTGCAATGACAGACCCTGTCGCATAAGGGTTTTGATTAATGGTATATTTAATTGGACGAGGTGTATTGCGAGTAATAAGCGACATTGATAATTTCCCATGTTAAACATTTGTGGTATCGATTAGTTTATAGTACTCGAATTTAGAGGCATCGACAATGAAACATATCCACTTGTCACAAATAGAATCCACTCAAAACTATCTTCGCCAAGAAGTTTTTAACTTATTCAATGATTACAAACAAATCTTAGTAAGTACTGAAAAGCAACAAAACGGAATAGGAAGAAAAAACAATCGCTGGGTGGATAGTGCTGGTTCAGTCGCATTTTCATTTACGCTAGAACCAGTTGAAAAACTAAGCCTTATCCCCCTCTGGGTTAGTTTAAATATCCAAAGATTTTTTGCAGAGAACTATAATATAAATTTACAATTAAAATGGCCTAACGATCTATATTACAAAGAAAAAAAATGTGGGGGCGTAATTTGTCAGAAATTCGATGATGTCGTTATTGTGGGAGTCGGACTGAATTTATTCTATGACCAAATTCATCTGTTTGATAATTTGAATGAAGTGGGTTTCCTTGAGATTGCTCCAGACGTTATTGGAATTGAGTTTAAAAAAACTATCCCGTTAAAATTATACAATTACTTTTTATCGGCCCCTTTTAATTCAATACTGATTCCTAATGAATTTAAAAACAATTGCCTATTCATCGACCAAGTTGTTTCAATTGCCGATGAACAAGATTTTATTGAAGGAAAATTTGTCGGAATTGGAGAATGGGGGGAAGCACTAATAGCTACCAGTAATAACGATCGGTCAAGCTCAGTGACAAAAGTTTACAATGGATCGCTACGAAAAAAATATTAGTGGCGAACCGATTCTGAAAGCTCTTTAATTTCTTTACGTATTAAATTTTCAGCTAAGTCTGGAATTACTTCCCAAGCAACTTTGTCAACCGATTCACGACATGCTTCTTTTATCCATTTTTCAATAAGCGGAGTTAAGTGTGTCTTTAATTCTTCTACAATTTTTTTCTCATCCAAAACAGTATGATCAGTTTGGGATATTTGATTATCGCCTAGACTTACCTCTTGGGTTTTATATTCTTCTAGCACATTAGTTAAATCTGCTGTAATATCTTCTTTGGAAAAATCTGTGTCATCAAGGTGAAAAATTTCTTCACTTTCAACTGGGACAACCTCATCAACCGCCCAAAATGAATCTGGTGAAATATCATCTTCAACCGCCCCTAATATTTCACGTTTATCATCTGTAATTGTTATATGAGGATCAGTCGCATCTTTCAAAAAATCATCTTCATCATCAATGCTAAAATTTGAAGCACTTTGAAGTTTACTAATAACTAGATTATTGTCAGCAGTATTAAATTCTGAAATCGCATCAGGCATCGTAATATTTAAAAAATCATCACCACCAATAATACCAGGACCTGAAATATCAGCACTAGGAGTAAAGCCCCAACCTTGCATTTCATTTGCCAGAGGATCAACTGAACGAGAATGTAAATCACTTGCGTTATCTAAAGTGTCCAAAGAGGAAAAGGTGTCATCTGTGTTTTTCTTTGGAGCATCCACTGTCCATAAGTCTAAATTGTTTTCTGACCCATCGTTTTGAGCTGGTACTACATTTTCTATATCGAGAGAAACAGATGAGGAAAATTCATTTTTTTCTTCAATAAGTTGTTTACACTTTTTTATAAATTTACTTGATTCAAAAGGTTTTACAATTTTATCAGCGATGCCTGAATCTTTAAATTTTGTTTCATCGATTGAATCAAAAGTACCTAATAAAATCAAAATAGGTGAATTTTGTTGAAAAGACTTAATTGTCTTGGCCAAATCATAGCCTGTTTTGGAATCTGACAGATTAAAGTCTAACAAAATTAAATCGTATTGCTCACCTTTAACTTTTATCAGCAAATCAGATTCATTCAAACATTCAGTTAAGATATGCCCAGTATTTGCAAGAGTGATACCGATTACTTTCTGTATTGTTAAGCTGTCATCAGCAACTAAAACTTTATAAGACATTTTTACCTCACCCTCTTATTCTTGCTTAAATGACGATATAACGCAATAAAATCAAAGCCTACAAACTTTAAAATATGCCCGACAAAAAAAGGCAACCATTAAAATCTCAAGACAATTCCAGATTGATTATCCCAGTTGCCAAAACCATTATTTAATTCAGCGATGTTTTGTAATACAACGAGATCGTCGTCGTTTGAATTAAATAATTCTACAAAATTTTTATGATCTACCATTGATACCAAACCATCTGTTGCCAATAGAAGTATATCATTTTTTTGCGGCAAAAACTCAACTACGTGTAAGTCAATTTCAGTAAACAGCCCCAATGCCATTGCTGGAAGTGTCGTTAAATTTTTCTGTTCCGGTGCCACTGAAGTTAGATTTTCAAAGCTGTCACTTGCGATAATTTGTGAAAAGCTATGACCACGCTTTAAATACACTGTTGTGTTTCCACAATTCACAATGGTGGCCAAGTTACCAGACAAAGCGACGGCGCAACAGGAAACCCCACCTCGCATGGATAAATTTTTATTTTGATTTGCTAGCATAATTGCTTGATGGGCTTGATGAAAAGCATTCAATAGAGCATTAGTTTCTAGTAAATACCTAGAAGAATACACAAATGGCATGGTCGAGTCTTCGTCTGAAGAAATTTTTGTGAAGCAATTTTTTAAAGTTTCTTTGGCAAGTTGCGAAGAAACATCACCGATACCACCTCCGCCGAAACCATCCAAAACTGTATACAGATTTAGGTCGATATCAGAATCTAGGGTGTCTTCATTTAAATTAAGAAAAGGTCCTTGGTGAGTAAAATAACTAACTTTTTTAAGCATATTTAATCCAAATAGTTTTTTAATTTATCCGTAGCTTTTTTGTAGTACTCACTATCAACCGGAGATATTTGCTGAACCTCTTGAAATTTTTCTTTGGCATCTTGAAACAGACTAAGAGATTCTGAAATAATAGCTTCGCGATAGATTTTCCTAGCTTTATTTGTTAATTGGTCTTTAATGTCAGTTGTTTGATTTAGAGCCTCGGCATTAGAAGGGTCATATTTTAAAATTTGATAATAGGTTTCATATGCCCCTTTTAAATCTTGCCCTTCGACCAAGGATCGCGCTTTACCCAATAGTGGATTGACGGTATTTGAAAGTTCGACTTTTGAACTGTCAAACATCGTTTCGCCCTCTTTTCTCAAATCATCATCCATATCTTCAACCTTCAAAAATTTTTCGAGCTCAATGATTGCCTTAAACCACTCTTTTTGTGCAAACAAAGCTTTGCCTGGTTGTAATTTTTGAATTCTTGCCTGCCGTTCAGCTTTTTTTTGCGATTCTTCTAATTCTTTTCTTTGAATTTCTCTACGCCAATTTTCAATATCTAATTTTAATCTTGGGACCTCAATATTATCCGGATCAATTAGTGATATTTCAGAAAATCTAGCCTCTGCCATTTCAATTCTTTTATCTTGTACAAATTCGCGAGCTTCTTTTAATAGTTTTTCAACTTTTGCTTTTCTCTCTGTCTCTTCAATTTCTTTCTGTTTTTGTTTTTCAAGATCCTCTAATTTTCTTAGCCCTTCTTTTGCCAATGCCAATTGTGACTGAACGTTGTCGTTAAAATTTGGATCAACTTTTACAACTTTTTCAAATTCTTCAATAGCTTCACGATATCGACCTTCTAGAAAATGCTTTCTACCAAATTGATAAAAACTATTTAACTGAGCAACTTGTTCTGGTGTTAAATTCTTTTTATTATTTTTAATAACAGGATCTTTTTTATTTTCAGAGACCTTGTTTTCTTTAACTTTTTTAGGCTCGTCCTTTTTGGGAGTGTCTTCTGGTAACAAAAACGCCCAAGCTGCAACTAATCCAACAAGAACGTAGATTGCTTTTTTCCTAGAAGCTTCGTCTTTTAATATTCTTTTTATAATTGATTTTTCTTGTGCCTCACGAGTTATCTCCTCACCAAAAGCGTCTAATTCTTCACCTTCGGCAACGGGAACCTCGACCACCTCTTCTACTTCTACCGTTTCACTTGTTTCGATGGGCATCAGCATCTGAGCTTCTTGCTTTAAAAAATCAGATTTAAATTTAACCGTAAACGACACACTACCAATTAGAAATTCGTCATTATTATTTAGATTAACTCTGTTTATTCTCTCTCCGTTAACTAGTGTTCCATTCGAAGAATTCAAATCCTCCAACACGCAGGTAACATTTGATTTTCTAATAACCGCATGGACTCCTGAAACTTCCGAATCATTTAATACAATTTGACATTTCTTAGCGTCTCTACCAATAAAAGTTTCACTTGCTTCCAATCGATATCGATCATAAGGAGCATTTTCACCAAAAAGAACTAATTCTATTGATGCAAATGATTGAATCACTTTTGTGCCATCATCGTTAGCATCATCTAAATTGTCTAACGAGTATGAATCATCTGGATTTTCTACTGTTGGAACTATTTCGACATCATTACTTTCTGGGTTGTCAAAATTCAAATCTGCTAATTCCGATGAATTTTCTTCTAGATTGTCACTATCTATTGGACGCAAATCTAATTCATCGTTCACGCTTTCATCTTGAAAATTATAACTATCCGACACTTCGTTATTATCATTATTTTCTTGCGCTTGATCAGAAGCTATCTCAACA
>CAYWBR010000050.1:0-20538 GCA_964456675.1 uncultured Bacteriovorax sp.
CATTTTCATCTACGTCATCGGAATCTGAGTTAGAATTTTCATCATCAAGCCCCTCAGAATCTTCTTCTTCTTTTTTTGCACCGGGTAGTTTCTTTTTTATCTCGTCTAGCAACTTATCAAACATTTGAGTAACACCTTTGTGTACAATAAATCTTTTTTTGAATATTCTCACTATGTTCTAATTACCTTTTATTATAGGTGTTTTATGAAAAATGGCATAGATGACGGAATCATTAAATATGATAGGTCAAATTTTACCCAGTCTACTCCACTCAACTATTCTGAATATGAAGAAACCGAAGCATGGAGAAAAATTTTATTTAAGCTAAATCTCATCGGCGAATATCCAATAGAAAAAGTAGGTTTTGGCAATATGTCGCAGGCAAAAGACTACGGCCACTTTTGTAATTTTCTAGGTACTCAATTTGTCATAACTGGAACACAAACAGGAAAGCACCCACATTTAAACGGTGAACACTATACCAGAGTTTTAGCTTACGACATAGAAGCTCAAAAAATTCATGTCAATGGCCCACTGGAGGCTTCAAGTGAAGCACTCACCCACGCTGCCCTCTATGATGCGAATACCAACATTAAATCGGTCTTCCATATTCACTCTAAAGAAATTTGGCAAGGCATGATTAGAGATAATTTACCAGCAACCAGCGAAAATATTCCTTATGGCACTAAAGAAATGGCAAATGCAGTTAATTGCTTAGTGCGCTCCACAGATGAAGGAATGATATGCATGAAGGGCCACGATGATGGAGTTATTATTTACGCCAATTCATGCGATAGAGCAGGTGAACTTACCCTCGCACTATACCTAAACTACGTTGCGAATGAAAAATTTAATGACCAGTCTGAATTAGCACAAAGAATAATATCTTTAAAAAACATCACCTGACTGTGATGGGACACATGTTTTGGACTTAAAGAAAATGACTCAACTACGCTTCTATCATTTTGAAAAAAATTATTTTTTGAACTCAATCGCCATTCACATAGCAGATCGGGTTTTCTTTTCGCCAACTCTCTAACGACTAACCCCATTGTTTTTCTGCAGTTTACTTCAACCAATGGATAAAACTGAATCTTATTGTCTTCATCTAAATAAAAAAATGAATCAATCTGAATATTGTTCACCGGCTTATGACTGAGGTAAAAATTAGCAACTTTATCTAATTGGTTTTGGATTTTTTCATAATCGATTTTAAAAGTATCTTCAAATAATATTCTCCAAAAATTTTCATTAAACGTAGTAGCAGCCCCTTTAAATTGCCCGATATGATCATTGTAATTTATTACATGAAATTTATTTTTTATTATTCCATTTTCTAATTCGTACGTAGTACCAATATCCAAAACTCTTTTATATAGTGGTTCGAGCAATGGTCTATTTTTTACAATGTGTAGTGGCACATTCTGTGATGAAGAAAAAAGATAATGGCCTTTTCCGCTCATTCCAAATGGATTCTTCAATATCCAATTTTCAATGTTTGCACAACTATTTAAGTGTGCACTTAATTCTTTCAAGTCTTTTACAAATGCACCATTTTTAAAACCAAGCCCTAACTTTATTCCTAATTCACTAGAAGTAATTTTTGAATTTAAATATATTTCTTGTTCTTTATTACTTTTTTTCGCCCACCAATAATTAATTTCACGTTGAAAATTAGTTTTCTTTTTAAGCGTCATATGAGGAATTTGAAAACCAACCTTCCCGTAATGATCTAAATCTTCTGTCGCAAATTCATTATGAACAATTAAATTGTCTGTTCCTTTGGCAAAAGGAAAGAAAACATATTCGAATTCTTTATTAATTTTAATAAATTGATCTGAGTTTTCGTGGTAATTAGGATCAAAAAGATAAGATTCGTAATCTAAATTAACTAAATGGTATTTTTTCATGGTTCATTACTAGACCACGATTTACGTGTTGTTACTCTAAATCCGTCATTAAATTCAGTTAATTCTTTACAAAATTTTTGATCTAATCCAGCTTCCAACCTATAAGCTGCACTATAATCAATCCCCTTTGCACGATTCGGTGTTAAAAATTCTGGTAAGTTTTCTCGGTAATAATTCCATAAATCCTTATCACCTCTCCATTGATTTAACCACTTCGCTCCAATTGCTACGTGAGAGAGTTCATCTTCATAAATGGTTTGCATGATAATAGACGTTTTATCATCATCTACTTCCTTAAAACATTTTGAATAATATTGAGCAAAGTCCAAATTGGCCGATTCGAATGTTAGGGCCATGGCCGCATAAAACATTGGGGCAGTTTTGAGCGAATCCATGTATTTCCAAAAAAAATCATTTAAAGGTAGATCACCTAAATTAAGTTTCCACTCTTGCATTCTATTAATATAAAGCTTCAAATGCTTTTGCTCATCCTGTATGGTCTTAATCAAACCTTTTTGAAAAAGAATTCGCTCCTCATCATTAACAAAATCATATAGCAATACGGCTGCGGCCATCATTTCTATGGCCATTAATTCATGATTGGCAAAAAAATGTAGTGCCATTGCTTTTTTATCATCTAAATGAAAACTAGATTTTCGAGGAAACTTCGTTTGCTCATCTGAGATTGCAAGCTCATTTGATCGTCCTGGTAACTTTGGTAAACTCAATTTCTTACGAGAATTTAATTTTGTATAGTCGATATCTGAAAGTCTAACGTGCGCTAATTTATCATCTAAATTTGCACCATATAATAATCTTTCGGCTAAATCATAGACATTCATATTCTTTACTTTTTTGGCTTACCTTGAAATTTTCGTTTCTTTGAAAACTTTGGCTTACCATTTCGCCTATCACCGTCACGTGAGTCTCGGAAATTGCGAGGACCTCTACTTGGAGCTCCAAAACGGCCTGCGCCTTCACCTACTGGATGAATATCCCCTTCACCTTGGCGTTTATCATTACTATCATTGCGACCATACACATTTCTTCTGCCAAAACGTCTTTGCTTAAAACACTCCTCACAAATCGGAAATTTAGATTTGTCAGGAAGTTTACAGCCACAACTCGAACAAGTCGGTGTAATTTTATCTGACAGAAGTGTATTTAATTTATCAATTGCCTTTAATTTATTATCTAAAAGTTCTGCTTCAATAAAATCAAAATTCTTGTTACTAAAGTGTCGTGCTAACCATTGAAACAACTCTACACACTTAATTGATGTTTCTAAATAATCGATGTCGTTAGACAAGTGGTTAATCGCTTCATTTCGTATTGGCTCGGCCACAACGAATTTTTTTAAAATCCAAACAAAATATTGCACATGTTCCATCAAGCCTAAATTCACAGGTGCACATGAAAAACCAAATATCTCAGAAATTGAAAGTCTTCCTTCATAATCAATATCTTCAACGGTTTCTGCCAGTTCGATCATCTCTCGTAGATCTACACAATAAAATGGCTTAGTAAAATTCATGGTGTTAAATAAGCGCAAAAACTCAGAAAGTCTAAGCCTTGGAAGATTATTACTCTCAAGTGCATTATTTACCTTAGTATAAATATCTAAGTCTGGTCCAACCATACTTTGTTTTTGTTGGTCTAAAGTAATTTCAAGCGCATTTTGAATCTCTCCTAAACCATCTTCACACTTTGTAAGACAAGTAACGAAACCATTCGGAAAACGCTGAAACCTTCCTGCGCGCCCTGCAATTTGTTTAATTTCCGAAGGTGTAATCGGATGCTCTTGACCATCAATATGTTTTGTTAAAGTCGAAAAGACTATCCTCTGAATAGGCAAATTCATTCCCATTGATATGGCATCCGTTGATACAATAACATCAGTAATGCCCTTATCAAATTTTCGAGCTTGCTCTCTACGAACTTCGGGGGACAACATTCCATATACAATTGAAACTTTAAATCCAAGCTGCTCTAAATCATACTTATAACGAAGAGCATTTCTACGTGAAAATACAATTAGAGCATCATGTTTTTCCAATTGTGCCAATGTGATTGGTTTTGGTTCAACAGCAAGAGTTGTCATTCGGTTATATTGCTTTATTTCTAAGACATCACCACAGAGTTCAACTATTTGTTTAATTAAATCTAAAACAGAACCATCTCCACAGATGTGAACTTCAAATGCGTTTAGATTAACTAATGCTCGAGTCCACGCCCAACCTCTTTGTTTATCAGTAATCATTTGGATTTCATCAATTACAGCGCAATCAAAACTCTCATGTAATTTGGCCATTTCAATGGTCGAAGAATAATGTGTAGCTCCTTCAACTTCAATAACCTCTTCGCCAGTTAGAAGTGTGGTTATTGCGCCTTTTTGGTTCATCGTATCGTACAATTCAGCTGCCAAAAGGCGAAGTGGAGCCAAGTAGCAGCCCTTTCTAGCTTTTACCAAAGCTTCAATGGCATGGTATGTTTTACCAGAATTGGTTGGTCCCATATGATAAACAATTCTTCGCTCTATTTTTCGTGCATTAGTATGCTCCCAAAACTGCCCTAAATATTCTTGTAAAATTGTGCTCGAAATATCTTTTCTTTTTAAAACTAGTATTGATTTAATTAATTTTCGAAATTCTTTATCTAAAAAGCGATCGTTACGCCAAATATTACTGCCCAAGAATTTAAAAAACTTTTTATATTCTTCATCCGTTACTAGTTCAGGACTCAAACCTTCACTAATCAGAATTTCTTGAAAAAAAGGAATCAAATTCTTTGTATGTAAAATGGAAATATCGGAAGGATAAGTAAAATTTTCTTCCACTAGAGATTTTACATGAGACTCTAATCGATTTGATGATGATTTTTTTAAACGATGTCCTGCTTGCTGAAATTTTCTTTCTAATGATCGCAGTAAATTTTGATAGACAAGACTAACTTCACCTAGACCTTTTGTAACCTGTACCGACAGTTGAGATTTGGTATTTTCTATAATCTGAACGCAGTCATCATAAATTATTTCACGAACACGCGTGCGATAATCGGCCAAACACTGAACACACTGACAGGCCAGATCTTTAGATTTCAGCTCTAAATCAAATTTTTCTTTAAAAAGAGCTTGGGTACCTCGATGAAATTCTTCTTTTTCACCAATCCATTTTTCAAAGTGTTTCTTATGAATCTCTAAAATCGCCGGATTTAACCCACCATCTTGCCCAAAAAACATTAATTCTTTTTCAGGAAAAAAACAATCGTCCAAAAAAATAGTTTCAACGATGATTTCTCGACTAATAAATTCCAAGAACGAGATAAATTCTTCATTAAACATGGCCATTAGTGATGGGAATTCGTTAAAGAGTTTTGCCAAAGAAATTTGCACATCTTTAACAAAATTTAAAACAATTATTGCATCTTCATTTGTACGTAAAAATTCATCAGAGTCCCCAAAAGAGTGTACCTTTTGAAGTGCCTTTCTTTCTACGTCTAAAAATTTTTGGATACTATCATAATCGGGAAGCTGGATGGATGCCGAAGTGTTCACTAAGTCAAATTCCTTTAAAAGGTTACCCTTCTATTTTACTTGCATGTTTCCCGAAAGTCACATTTTAATAAAATTGAAGGGTCTAATTTAACTTTAACGATCTAATTCAATCACAAATGATAAAGCCAATTTGGCAAATTTAGCAGCATGGTCAGCATTATCACCCGATACCGAAATCGTATCGTTAGCAGTATGAATCCGACCATTCATGTCGCGCATTTTTGATTCGAACGGAACAGAAGCTGGAAATCCTTGCATATGCCATGAAGCATGATCAGAGCACGCATACCCACAAGCATCATATGCCCATTTTATTCCAGGCAAATAAGTATCTATTAATGATCCAATGAATTTATTTTGTTCAGCATTCGTATAATCATTCATCAACACGATATCAAAATTTTGAGTTCCTTTGTAGTTCACCATGTCTAATTGCATGACTCCAACAACATTTTCCCCACGATCTTTAAAATTTTTAGCAATCTCTTTAGAACCCAATAACCCAACTTCTTCAGCTGCATAGGCCATAAATTTAATCGTTTTTTGCGGCTGATACGAGCGATCAATAAGCACTCGAATAATTTCTGTAATTGTTGCAATTCCAGATGCATTGTCATCGGCACCTGGGGCCCTAACTTTTGGACCGGAAAAATATCCCGAAATAGAATCTTGGTGACCGCCGACGACAACAGTTTCTTTGCTTAATCCTTGAATAGTTAACACAATTGATGGTTGATCCCATTGCGTATGTTTTAAATATTCAATTTTTGCATCATTTCTACCCTGAATAAGTTTTGACCATGTATCAAAAATATATTGAGCAGATTGAACACCATGCTCACCTTTATAATATCGATTTTGAAACGACGATAGTTTTGAAATAACTTGGTGAATATTTGTTGAAGAAACCTGGGCAATGGCTTCTTTTACTAAATCAGTTTGATTAATTTCATAACCTAAAAAACGAGAAAACTGCGCCATGCTTTTTTCGCTCTGGCTATCGAGAGTATCGAGTGCTTCGTTAAGATCTTTATGGAGTACATATCCTCCACAACGCTTAAAATCTTTGTGCATTAATAAACTTAGCCAAGGAAGGGCTTCATCATCAATTTCGACTGCGGCGATACCATCTTTTACGTCTATTACATTTAATCGACTACCAAACTTTTTTTCTGAATAATCAAGAGCGTTTTCATCTATCGTAATAAATGACATTTTTTCACTCGAGACTTCAGGAACTGTTGTTTTTTCAGTGGCGTTCACATTTGAAGCCAAAAAAAGAGAGAGAAAGATTGAGCTAATGAGATTTTTTCTTTTCATAATTACCTTCATGGTAGGTTACTCTTTATTATCCTGGAAATATCCAAACAAAGCCTTGTCTTGCGCCGCTATATTCTTTATTTAGGGTGCTGGATCATCCATAATCCGTAATATTGTTACTATTCTATCGAGGTTTGTCTAATAATCCTTCGCATTTCTCTCATAACTTCTTACAATAGTAATAGAAACTAATATATCTCACTTAATATCTTTTAATTTCAGGAGTTTTTGTGATTAACACGTGGCTATGTAAAACTTTCAATTTAAAATATCCCATTTTAATGGCGCCGATGTTTTTAGTAACAAATAATAAAATGCTAATTGAAGCAGCAAAGGCCGGCATTACAGGTTGTATTCCTGCACTAAATTACAGAACACTTGATGATTTTGAAGCTGGTTTAAAAGATCTACAGGCAAATTGTCCAGGCGCTTGGGGAATTAACTTAATTGTAAATAAATCAAATATTCATTTAGATAAACACTTAGCTCTTCTCGAAAAATATCCACCAAGTTACGTCGTAACTTCTCTTGGGTCTCCCGAGGAAACAATCAAAAGACTTCAACATAGAGGTGTAAAAATTCTTTGTGATGTAGTTGATATCGAATATGCAAAAAAAGTTGAAAGCTTAGGCGCTGATGCCGTGATTGCGGTAAATTCTGGAGCTGGTGGACATGCTGGAAAAATTCCCGCAAGTATATTAGTTCCAATGCTTAAAGATGCTTGCAAAATTCCAGTATTATCGGCCGGTGGTGTTGGTACAGGAAAAGGGTTGCTATCAGTTATGGCCTTAGGTGCTGATGGTGTCTCAATTGGCTCTCCTTTTATTCCGACTAGCGAGTGCGGTGTCTCTAACGAATACAAAGAAGCTGTGATTAAATATGGAGCAAAAGACATCGTTATGTCGACAAAAGTATCTGGTACACCTTGTACTGTAATTAATACTCCATACGTACAAAAAATTGGAACTGAACAAAACGTTATAGAGAGCTTTCTAAACAAAAATAAACAATTTAAAAAATACGCTAAAGCACTTACCTTTTATAAAGGAATGAAAGCACTTGAGCGAGCTGCTTTCTCTGCAACTTATCAAACTGTTTGGTGTGCTGGGCCTTCAATTGAATTTAGCCATAAAATTGAATCAATTAAAGAAATCGTCGATCGCCTAGCAAACGAATATGATGTTGCTCTAAAAGACTTACAAAATATTCATAACTATCCATAATGAATACCGACAGCATCTTAAAAATTAAAAATTTTCGTGATCTTTATATCGCGGGCCTCACTAGTGAATTAGGTTCATTCATTACTGATACCGCGATTATGCTTTTTGTGTTTTCATTATCCAGTGAAAACAAATCTATACTTGGAATTACACGTGCCGTGTTTCTATTTTGCATAACTTTGGGCAGCCTAATTGGCGGACCTTTGGGAGTTCGTTTTCCCAAAAGAAATCTACTTCTCATTTCAGAAGTAATGCGCATCCCATTAGTCATATCACTTTTTTTCATTCATCAAGTTCCGATAGTCATATTAATAAATGGATTAATTGGATTTTTCACGGGAATCTATAACCCATCAAGGCAATCTTTGATTAATGAAATCGTGCCTGAAAACCAAATGAATAGAGCAAACTCTCTCTTTGGTTCCACAATGGCAATTTTACATTTAATAGGCCCACTTGTTGGTGCAACCCTTTACTCCATGACTCAAAGGATTGACGAAGTTCTCTATCTAGATTTTCTCACTTATATAGTAGGTATTTTTTTCTTATTAAAAATTAATCACCTAAATATTCAAAAAAATAATTTCACTCAAAACACTAGTGAAAAAAATTTTTTAAATAATTTGCGTTTTGATTTTATTGAGGGGTTTAGATATGTAAAAACAAGGTCTGACGTGCAAGTTATCTTAAGTAGTACAATTATTCTAGGTTTTGGAATTGGTGTTCTAATACCTCTATTGCTTCCGTATACAAAAGAAGTCCTGGGAAAAGGTGATCGCGAATATGGTTTTGGACTATCCATGTTCGGGCTTGGTGGGGTACTGGGAGGGTATTTATCACATAAACTATCTGAAAAATTTTCTACTGGAAAAATTTTTGCAACAACTCTAGTACTTGAGGGAATTGTATTTTTCATTTGGTTATTTTCAACACTTTTTTGGGTTAACTGCCTCTCCCTTATTCTTTGGGGTATCGTAGTGTTTGTGCGCATACCAAGTGAGTTAAATTATTTCTCTACAAAGGTCGATAAAGAATTCCTTTCACGAATCCATTCATTTTTTGACCTATCGTTTGTCGTTCCGAATATTACCGCAGGAATTTTCGTTTCCTGGGTCATTCAATACTACTCAACTTTCCAAGTATTATTAGGTGCGAGTATTGTTATGATGATTTTGATTACTTTACAGTTTTTTACTTTAGGAATGAGAACTATTTTAAAGAATTAGTGTTTTGATAAAAACCGCCAGGCACTTTTAAGACATTCTTAAAAGTGCCTGGCACCTAACTATTTTAAAAGACCAGATCTTCTTAACAATGCATCAGGGTTTGGCCCTTTACCTCTAAATTGAGTATAGAGCTTCATCGGATGAATACTACCACCTTGAGATAAAACATTATTTTTGAATTTATCTGCAACATCACGATTAAAAATTCCATTCTCTTTGAAAAATTCAAACGCATCAGCGTCTAAAACTTCGGCCCACTTATATGAGTAATAACCAGCAGAATAACCACCAGCAAAAATATGTGAGAATGCTGCTGAAATACTTGTACCTTTAACTGTTGGCAGTAAATCTGTTTTTGAAGTATGTTGCGCTTCAAATGCTTCAATATCAAGAACAGCTGAATTATCACCTGAGTGCCAAGCCATATCTAAAAGAGCGAAGCTTAATTGTCTTAATGTATTTCTTCCTTCATGAAAATTAGCTGAATTTTTAATTTTCTGTATTAAATCACTTGGAATTTTTGCTTTCGTCTCGTAGTGTTCAGCAAATATATCTAAACATTCTTTTTCGTAAGCCCAGTTCTCCATCACTTGCGAAGGAAGCTCTACGAAATCCCAAAATACATTTGTACCAGAAAGTGATTCGTAAGTAGTATTTGCAAGCATACCGTGAAGTGCATGGCCGAATTCATGGAATAGAGTTGTAACTTCTCCAAACGTTAATAAAGAAGGTTTCGTAGCTGTTGGCTTTGTAAAGTTACAAACAATAGAAACATGTGGTCTGTGGTTTACACCGTCAACGATTTTTTGACCTTTAAAAGAAGTCATCCAAGCACCGTTTCTTTTTCCTGCTCTTGGAAAATAGTCTTGATAGAAAACAGCGACAAAATTATTCTTTTCATCTAATACTTCAAACGCTGTTACATCTGGATGATAAACTGGAATATCGGTGCGCTTCTTAAAATTTAAACCATAGAGTTTATTTGCAATTTTAAATACACCATCTACTACGTTTTCAAGTTTAAAGTATGGTTTTAACATTTCATCATCAACTTGAAACTTTTCCATTTTTAATTTTTCAGCATAAAAAGCATAATCCCATTTTTGCAATTCACCTTCTAATCCTAATTTTTTCGCGTACGCTTTCAACTCTTCAACTTCAATTTTAGCTGCAGGAAGTGCATGATCTAGAAGATTAGTTAAGAAACTTGTTACGTTTGAAGGCTTTGAAGCCATTCTTTCTTCTAAGACAAAGTCAGCATGAGTTGCATAACCTAAAAGTTTTGCTTTTTCATGTCTAAGTGTCGTGATCTCTTTAATATTGTTTTTATTATCAAGCTCATCACCTTTGAACGCTTTTGTAGAATTTGCTAAGAACATCTCTTTTCTTAGTTCTCTATTCTCTGCATAAGTTAAGAATGGAATAACACTTGGATAATCAAGAGTGAAAACCCACTTACCTTCTTGGCCTTTTTCTTTTGCAGTCTCTGCTGCTGCATCAATCGCATCCTGAGGTATCCCTTTAAGGTCTGCTGAATTTGAAATCGTTAACATAAATTTTTGAGATTCTTTTAATACATTGTCTGAGAAATGAAGTGATAGAGTTGATAATTTCTTAGAAATTTCTCGTAACTTTTCTTTTTCAGCACCTTTTAAATTTGCACCGTTTCGTACAAATGATTTATAGGATTTTTCTAAAAGCATAGATTGCTCATCATTTAGATTTAATGAGTCCTTCTTTTCCCACACTGCTTTAACTTTATTGAAAAGTCCTTCATCGAGACTAATATCGTTACCGTACTCTGTTAAAAGAGGAGAAATCTCTTTCGCAAGATTTCTTATTTCGTCATTACTTTCGGCACCATGAAGATTAAAAAACACAGAAGATACAATATCTAATTCTGGACTACTTGCTTCAAGGGCTTCAATTACATTTGCAAATGCAGGAACATCGGAATTCATTTTAATTTTTTCAACTCGAGCTTTACCAATAGTAATTGCTTCTTTCAAAGCCGGCATAAAATCACTTGGCTTAATTTTATCAAATGGTACAGTTTCAAATGGTGTATTAAATGGTTTTAGCAAAATATTATCTGACATAGTGGGCTCCTTATTTAATTTTTTGAAAGCAAAATGAAACACAATTATTTTATCAAATTTTCAGACTGTTTAACAGTAAACTGCGAATAGAATTTCTCGATAACTCCATCGATAGATTTTTAGCATAATTTTTACTGAGGTTAAAGAGAGTTTATTGGACAACCAACTCATAGGTTGTATTTTCAAGTCCATCAATTTTGAGCCATTCACTTTGAGGTATTCCAAGTGTCGACTTTTTATCGTTTAACTCTTTTATGCTGCTTGCAATGTCAAACTTAACGCCTTTTGCCACTCGAACAGAAGTAGAAACCAACCCCGATGCATTTCCATGGCCAATAGTTACTATGAACTGATCATTTGCCAATTTTTCACATTTAACGTCCAAATGGTTCTCTCCAACTCTAAAGCTGGCCGGATAAGATTTTTGCACTATCATCGATTGACTTGAGTTAACTCGAGAATTTTCACTAGATTTCTTTATCTTGGAAAACTCTCCAAGTGCCAATTGATTTTCATTTCTATTTTTATTATAAGTGGTGATGAAATCAACTTGGCAGTGTTCATCTTGCACAAATGAACTCATGTCGGAAACAACGAGCTCATAACGTCGACTTAGGAGTTTTTCAAAAATATCCTTGCGATGGCTTCCTGATAAAATAATATCAAAACATTCTGATTTGTTTCTTACTAAAATCTTTTCCACTGGAAGGATGAGATCTTCCACATCTTTTTTAGCTGACTGAAAATCAATACTTTTTTTAAAACAAAAACTAGAAATATCAGTTGCATTAACCGATACAAAATTTAAGAATAATACGAAAAAAAAATTTATTCCTTGTCCGTTAATTGGCGGTCACCTTTTTGATTGTGAACAAACTCATCTACATTTTTAAAAGAACAAAAATCTAGCGTGGTTTTAAATTGAAATGAAGTCGGTAATTTTCCTTTTGCACTCAACTCTTCACAACTACATGCGAGGTTTTTCATGAAATGAAAAAACTTTTCACTGGTCTCGGAACTCATCAAGTGTTCCATTTGACAAGCATCAAGCTCCGCAGTTTTTTCCTCGACTCCAACAAAGTCGCGCAAGAAATAAAAAAGCAATGTACGTGAAGATAAAATGCGGTGAACTTCTTCATGCCCTTCTTCTGTTAGAACGACAAATTTGCAATCTTCTTCTTCTTTAATAAATCCCTTTTTCTTCAAACTATTGAGCATCGTTGAAACAGAGCCTTTCGTTAAATCTAAATCTTTTGCAATATCAGTAACCCTTGCAAACCCTCTACTCTCTTTTAACTTATGAATAGTTAAAAGGTAGTGGACCATTGAGTGAGATAATTCGGTGTCATGATTTTCTGGTTTTTTAGTCGTCATAGCTTCATTTATAAAGGCATTTATTAGTCACGTCAAACGGCAACTTTTCAAGGCATTAACAAGTTTTGATTATCTTTAAAAACACAGATAACCCACTGATTTTACAGTTTCAAGCTGGTCATATTTTTCCCAAGCCTCCTAGTGAAGTCGATTGTCTGCTAAAATAGATCTCGTAAACGCCTCTATTGTTGGAAAAAATTATGTTTAAGTTATTACCATGGATTCTACCTTTTTTGACCGCAAGTATTTTTGCCGAAACGACGACCTCTACGAGTTCGACAAGTGCCATTCAATCAGAATCTAGTACTAACCAGATTCTCTTAAATAATGCCGCTGAATCTCAAAAAATTAAGACGACAAAAGTTGGTACTCTAAAAATGACTAATTCTAGAGGTGAAGAAGCTAAGGTCTATGATCTCACTGACCAAGAAAAACAATTATCGGAAAATTTTGTTCACCAAGGAAAAGCTAATCGAATAATTGACGAAAGTTGTAACAAAGATGCCGAGACACAAGCTATTTGTGCTGGCAGATCTGGTAAGCATAAATTTATGGGAATGGACCCCGCAATGGTTGGGATGCTAAGTAAGGCCTATGCAATGATAGGTATGGCCGGTGATGTGGGCGAATTAACGAAAGGAAATGGAAATTGGTTTAATCGCGATTCGGGTGCGGCCAAGGGGGCAGAGACTAAACCTACCCAATCAAATGATGCTAGCTCGACAGACGCCAAAACAACTGATGGAGCCGATAAAAAAGACAGCAAAAAAGCCAATGACTATTGTAAGTATATTCCAACGGCAACTGAAGCAATTGCTGGATTTCAACAAATGGCAGCTCAAAGTGAATTGAACTCAATACCGACCCAATCAGACACAGAACAGCGAGCAGCACTGGAAAAAGCGGCAAAGTCTCACACCGAAAGATCAAAACAATCACAGATGCAAGCTGTTGGTTGGTATGGTGGAGCAGCTTGCTACGCAACTCGAATGGCAACTGGCGGAATTGCAGTGGACTGGTCTTCTGGATTAAAGCTTGCAGCCGCTACTTTTTTAGGGACATTCTACCAAAACGAAGTAGATGCGCACAAAGAATATGCTAGCAAGGTAAAAAACATTGCGAATCAGCTTCCTGGTAAAGGAGACTGCAACCCTGTCACTGATAGACTCTGCTATTGTTCCGAGCCATCTACTGAAAACGATCCAACTTATTGCCTTAAAGAAATGCATAAAAAAGCTATTGCACAAAACTCCACTCGGACCTCATGCGTAACTACTGAAATGAAAGCAGATCCTCAATGTAAATGTGAAGTTAGTGACACTTGTTTTGATAAATATATTTTAACGGAATCTGGCGTTGAGCTCGGTCTTTCTTCTGGCTTTAGCAACACCCCCTTTAAAGGAGTCAGGGATTTAGTTCGAGGCGAGTTAAAAGGCGGAAATATTTCTAATGAAGCTTATGCTGCATCGATGGCGCTGGCAAAAAAAACATTAAAGGATCTTGCTTCAAAATTACCTGATGACGGATCTTCTCCTCCAACAGGAGAGAAAAAAACTTTGTACGATGAACTTATAAAACGAGGCATTCCCCCTTTGATCGCTAGCAAAATGATTTCTGCAAATATTGCTGGCGCTGATAAGTATGCGACTAAATTCCAAGGAGGAGCGCTTGCGAGTGCGACACCATCTTCAATA
Organism: uncultured Bacteriovorax sp.; assembly: GCA_964456675.1. Lineage (GTDB taxonomy): Bacteria > Bdellovibrionota > Bacteriovoracia > Bacteriovoracales > Bacteriovoracaceae > Bacteriovorax. Next base: position 14,401 of record CAYWBR010000050.1, read on the forward strand.
AAAAATACCAATCAAAATAAAAATAATGTGCTCGACTTCACTGGTGGCAATGGCCTAAAACTAGGAAGTACAGATGGTCAAAAAGAAGAAAAAGATGAATTTGATTTATCAAAATTTGGGGCACAGCAGAAAAAAAATGATAAAAGCCCTCAAGGCAAAGTTCTCACGTTTTTAGAAAAAGCCTCTCAAAAAGCCTCAATATCGACAAAGGATCAAAAAATATTTGATATAATCTCTAACCGCTATCAAACTAGCGGTAGAAAAAGACTAGAGATTCAAGGAGATTAATCCCTTTATCGTATTAAAGATTTTCTTGAAAAAATTTCATCATTTAATGGAGTGTACAGCATAAGTACTAAAATCCAATAAAAGCAAAACTCGAATACAATATGTCTGTTTTCAGATGGAATAATTAACATAAACAATGCCAAAACAGCATAAGCTCCGACCTGACTATAGCGAGGCAGCGGTATTGCAAAATGATTAACATTTTTCTTTAAAATTTCTAAGCGGCTATAAAAAAAAGGCAATATTAAAAAATACAAAGTAGCGACTATTTTAACAAATAAAGTAAAAACAAAATCCTTTAATTGTTCGCCAAAAACAACAAGATGCCGAATATTCATTTGACCTAACACATTCCTACTTTTTATAAATCCTGGAACATCGTAATTTAAAATTGGCTGAAACCACGACACTTCATCCAAAGCGAAAGCCGCAAATATTGATCCTTGAACTGCCAACATTGCATAAAAAGTTGCTCCTCTCTTAAAAGGAGTTAAGATTAAAATACGATAAAAACACATCAAGGCCGCAAAAGACAATGTCCAAAAAATAGCCCATGAAACCAGTCCATCTTCAGCGACAAGTTGACTTTCAAAATAAGAAGCATGGGTTCGCGACACATACACAACCCAGATCAAAATGATGACCAGCAAAGGATACATCACTTTTTCAAATGCTTTCACTAATTCTCCCCTAAGTCTTGAAATTGCATAATACGCTCTAAGTGGCGGCCACCTTCAAATTGGTGATAAAAAAATGAATCTACTATTTTGATAATTTCTTCATCGGAATTAAAACGCGCCCCCAAACAAATAATATTGGCATTATTATGTTTTTTTGCATATTCCGCGTCTAGAGGTGTTCGGCAAAGGGCAGCTCTTATTCCTTTGTACTTATTTGCCGCCATGGAAACCCCGATCCCTGAACCACAAAGTAGAATTCCAAAAGCATGATACTTTCTAACTTCAAATATGTTTTTCTTCACATAGATGGGATAATCAGCACGATCATTAGAGTACACCCCAACGTCAATAACTTCATATTTTTTGTGTATAAGATAATTTTTCAATTTCTCTTTGGCCTCAAAGGCAGCATGGTCCGCACCAATAATAACTTTTTGCATAAAAATTCTCCAATATTATGGATTTGCCATTTTATATGAATATTAAACAATTGGCCATTTTTGCTTGTAATTAAGGCATAATAGATTAAAAATTTGAGAGAGAATATCTATTATATTTTTTGATGGGGTCAAATGAAAATTCTAACACAACTCATTATTGCTTTTTTTATATTCGGCTTAACAGGTTGCAAAACAATTGGCCATAAAAATTCAAATAAAACAACTTTTGAAACGCCTCGAAAACTTCAAACAAAAGTAAATGTCACTGCACTTTACTCACCTGAAGCATTGCCTTTTGATGAGGGAATACGTCCCCATTTGAATTTTGAAAATTTAGTATCGAACGACTCAAAAGAGAATGAAGAAAATTCAAAAATAATGTCTCAATGCTTTTTGGCCATAAACGAACTAGGGTTTAAAACCACTATAAACGATCGGAGTTGCAAAGACTGTATTCCAGTAAAATTAAGTGTTGAATTTGAAGATAATGGCATAAAAGAGAGCACTTTTCTTGATTGTCATCCACAGGAAAAAGGATGCACCTTATTTCAAAAAAACTATCGCAAAAAAATTCAATTTATTCTACTCGATAAGAATCGCTCTCCAAAACAAAGTATCATCTCAGAAAGCCTAGGGAGACCAAATAAATTAAGTGATGTGGCTTTTGAACTGTGCAAAGCCGGGTTTCTTGATTTTCCTGAAATACGTGCGAACAAAGAATATATTTTAGATAAAAAATAAAAAAGTACCAGGCACTAAAAAGGTGTCTGGGTACTTTTTTAAATTAGTATCTATAGTGATCTGGCTTATATGGTCCTTCAACTTTAATACCTAAGTATTCAGCTTGTGCACCAGTAAGAGTATCTAGTTTTACACCAATTTTAGAAAGGTGAAGACGAGCTACCTTTTCATCTAAGTGTTTTGGTAGAACATACACTTTATTTTCGTAGTTTTTAGAGTTCTGCCATAATTCTATTTGGGCCATAACTTGGTTAGTGAATGAGTTACTCATAACAAATGATGGGTGACCAGTTCCACAACCTAAGTTAACTAATCTTCCTTCTGCAAGAACGATTAATTTTTTACCAGATGGCATAACGTATTGATCAACTTGTGGCTTGATATTAACTTTTTTACCTGTTTTGTTTAAGTAAGCAACTTCAATTTCAAGATCGAAGTGACCAATATTAGCAACGATGGCTCCATCTTTCATTTGTTCCATATGCTTACCAGTAATTACGTCACGGCATCCTGTAGCTGTTACGAAGATATCTCCTAATTTTACAGCTTCATCCATTGGCATTACTTGGTAACCTTCCATGGCTGCTTGAAGCGCACAAATTGGATCGATTTCAGTCACGATTACTCGTCCACCTAATCCACGGAAAGATCCAGCAGATCCCTTACCAACGTCTCCGTAACCTGCCACAACACAAACTTTACCCGCGATCATTACATCCGTTGCTCTTTTTACTGAGTCAACTAAAGACTCTCTACATCCGTAAAGGTTATCAAATTTTGATTTTGTTGTTGAATCGTTTACGTTAATGGCAGGCATTTTTAATTCGCCTTTTTTCATCATATCGTAAAGTCTATGAACACCAGTAGTAGTTTCTTCAGAAAGACCTTTGATGTTTTTAATAAGTTCAGGGTATTTGTTATGAACCATAACTGTTAAGTCACCACCATCATCTAGGATCATGTTTAATCCTGAACCATCTGGCCACTTAAGTGTTTGCTCGATACACCAGTCGAATTCTTGCTCATTCATACCTTTCCATGCAAAAACCGGAATTCCTGCTGCTGCAATAGCTGCTGCAGCTTGGTCTTGAGTAGAAAAAATATTACAAGAAGACCAACGAACTTCTGCACCTAATGCAGTTAAAGTTTCAATTAGAACTGCAGTTTGAATTGTCATATGAAGACAACCTGCAATCTTAGCACCTTTAAGTGGTTTTGAAGCCCCATACTCAGCACGTAAAGCCATCAATCCTGGCATTTCCGTTTCAGCTATTTCGATTTCCTTTCGACCCCAATCTGCTAGCGACATGTCTTTTACTTTGTAATCCGTAAATGCCATAGGTAAACTCCTTAAAATAAATCTAACTTTTGTAAAAAAAAGAAAGACAGCTTAAACAATATCAATAAAAATAAATCCCAATGACTATAACACTCACTGAGGCTTTAAACAATGGCAAGCTACACACAGATTGACATAGAAACCGCATCGGGCATTTTAGAGCAATACGGCTTAAAAGACATTGTGCAGCTTACTCCCCTTTCACTTGGAATTTCAAACTCAAATTATAAAGTTGAATTAAAAACTCAAACTGTTTTACTCAAAATCTCCAATGATAAAAACATTGAGCAATTAAAAGAAGAACAGTTTATTCTATTTACAATTAACAAATATGGCTATCCATACTCATTAAAACCTTTTGCAATGAGCAATAGCGAATGGGTGTACTCATATAAAAACTATTTTGGCGTAGTTTACCCATTCGTACAAGGAATCCCACCAGGTCCATCAGACTACACCTGTCAAGAAGTGGGTAAAGTCCTAGCAATTCTTCATACATTAAAATTGCCTCAAGATGAGATTTTTAAAATTAGGCGACATGAAAAAGTCGGTTTTGGCCCTCGTGAAATTCTTGAATACTGTGAAAAGCCTCAATGCCCTACTGACTTCAAAGAAGCTGTTAAAGAATTTTTTCCCGACCAGTTAAAAAGTTTTTTCGCTGAAAATTTTAAAGAGTCCGTTATCCATGGTGACCTTTACTATGACAACACTTTATTTGATCAAAATAGACTCACCACCGTATTGGATTTTGAACAAGCTGGTATTGGCGAAAGCATCCTCGATTTAGGAATTTCTATTTCAGGAACATGCCTAGAAAAAGGAAGAGTAATAACTCCTTTGGTAAATAGCTATTTAAAAGGTTATGAATCTATAAAATCTTTAAATAATAATGAACGTAAGTTTCTAGATGATGCCATCGTTTTGGGTTTTCTCTCTATCTCTCTTTGGAGAATCAAACGCTTTTACGAGGGTGATTTAAACCCACTGATGCGCGAGTCGTATAAAGACTTAATCACAAAAGCGAAAGTCTACAAAGAAATGCGTATGCATGAGTAAACTTCTTTTCCACAAAAAACAATGTCTACTAAATTTAAGTGTTTAATTAAAACAGGTAATTTTTACAGCACTCTTAGGTGTAATGGACAAAGCTTCATCCGGAATATATAAGTGCTCAATTATAATTATCTGGATATCTCGATGAAGTACTGCATATTAACTTTAAGTTTCCACTAAAAATTACGGAAGCTAATATTATCGCACCATTTGAATCAGATGCACCAGCCGTGCAATTTGCAATAAAAAAATAAGGAAGATTTATGAAGGACCTAGGTAAGAAAAAAGAAAACAAAAAAGGCTTCGATCAGCCAGGATTTTTTGCTTCTTGTCCCCGCGAGTGCGAAGGATTATTAGAAAAAGAAATAAAAGATTTAGGCATATCCCGCGTCTACCGCGAAAAAGGTGGAGTGTACTTTAGAGCAGAGACTTCTGAAGCAACTCAAGTAATGCTTAAATCAAGAATTGCATCAAGATTATTTCATGAAATTCAAACCTACACTATTGCCAACGAAAGAGAGCTCTACGCTCTTGCAAAAGAGAAATGGTGGGATAAGATTTTTGATCTTAAACAAACGTTTATGATTAAAACTCTTTTCGATAACGAAGCTAAGTATAAATTTCCAAACTCACTGATCTTCTCGCAACTTTTAAAAGATGCTATTGCTGATCAGTTTCGTGAGAAATTCGGAGAGCGCCCATCTGTTGATACCGTTAATCCAGATGTTTCACTTCTTTTAAGAGTTCAAAAAAAAGCGACGGGAGAACTTTTTACTGCACAAATTTATGTTGATATGTGTGGTGAACCGCTTTCTAATCGAGGTTATCGAGAAGTAGGTTTTACAGCGCCACTTCGAGAGAACCTTGCAGCAGCAATTGTAATGTCAACGGACTTTGATCCCAACAAAGATGTCTTCATTGATTCAATGTGTGGATCAGGTTCAATTTTAATTGAGGCCATTTTAATTAAAGGGAATATTGCACCAACGTACTTACGTGTTCGTCCCTATGTTGAAAAAAAACAAATCACATTCGATTGCTTAAAACATAATTGGTTTCAAGCTGACAAAAAGGCTTCACGACTCTTAGAGGAACAAATTCAGGCCGTTTATGGCCAATCAATTGATGCCCTTCAAAAATTAGAAACAGGACAATTTTTAGGATTTGATATTTCTGAACAGTCCCTTTCAATTACAAGAGGAAATTTAAGATCTGCAAGAATTCCTGAACAAATAATCAATCTAAACAAAAGAGATGCTACAAAGATACGCGCCATCGAAGAAGCTCCGGCCCTTATTATCTGTAATCCACCATATGGAGAAAGATTAGGCGAAGAAGATAAATTAAAAGTTCTTTATCATGAGTATGGTGAGAATCTTAAGCAAAACTTTAAAGGCTATCGTGCCTATATTTTTACTGCCAAACCAGACCTTCGTAAACAAATCAGTTTACAAACCAAGGCACGTATCCCATTTTTTAATGGTAATCTTGAGTGTCGTTTATTGAAATATGAGCTTTATTAATATCAAGAAAACCTAAAAGGTGCCTGGCACCTTTTAGGAAATATTAAGATAGTTTTTCTGAAAGCTTCATCGCG
>CAYWBR010000051.1:0-6681 GCA_964456675.1 uncultured Bacteriovorax sp.
ATCACAATATCTCGCCTACAAAGTCATAACTCAAAAAACAGATGAAATCTCAGAGATGCTCAAAGCTTCAGAGTAGTCATTAACTATGGTGCTGAAGAACTTAAATGACAAAACCTTAGAGTATGAAAATGTAGATTCTTCATTGGTTAAATTAAAAAATGAGTATGAAAAATTAAAGCATAAGTCTGATCTGTTAGATGCTGAAACAAAGAAGCTAATAGAGCTATACGTAAACGAAAAAGAGCAATTTGACTTAGAAATGGAGAGCAAGAGAAAGCGCTACATGGAAGAAACAAATAAGCAAATTGAAGAGTTTAATGATGAATTATTAAAGAAAAAAAATGAATTAGACAATTTGAAAACTGAATTCGAAATTCGACAAACAACTTATACTGAGAGCTTAAAAAAATATGAGCAAAGAGAAAAAGAAAAAACTGAGATTGAGCTTAAGAGGCAAATAGCGCAAGCAGCAAGTGAGGCTTTGTTTTACAAAACTGAATTAAAAGAAATAGAAAATATATACAAGAAAAAAATTGAAGAACAAAATAGACAATTGTTGGTTAATAAAAATATTCAATTGGCGGAGATTGTTAGAGAAATAGATTTAGCTAAACAGAGAAGCTTTGAGCAAATTAGCATTGAAGCTAAAAATATTGCAGATATAAAAAAAGAAAAAGAAGAATCTTTGGAAAGTCTAAGATTGTTGCATTTAGAGTTGAATAAGCAGCAAGATATTCTAAAAGATTTTTTAGAAGAAATGAAAAGACAGCAAAATGAAGTAATTTCTCAAGCAGAATCTGAAACAGATAAAGAATTACGTACAATGAAGTTTCGTAAGGTTCAAGAAATCGCAGAGCAAGTAGGTAATCTTGTATGTAAAAGCCTATTACAAAGAATGGGTAGTGAGATAGATGATGATTATATAAAAAAATCAGGATTTATTATTCGAAAGCTTATTGTTGAAAAAATGATGGAGTCAAATGAAGTCGATACTGAAAGGACAAGGCAGTTAATAATAGGTGATGAGTTTAAAAAAATTAGAAAAAGTAGTTCTACTAAAAATGAATGGTCATCTTCATCGGTTGCTGGTGTAGCAGTCGCATTGTTTATACTGTTGTGTGCCTCTTTGGTATTTCCAGAATCAATATTAAATGTGAAGCGTTTTGTGATGGGCGGATTTAAAGTAGTAAACTCACGAATTCCTGCAAGTTCAAATTAAATTTTTAATTTTGAAACTTCTAACGAAATTTTATCTTCAAGTTTTTGGATATCAATATCAGACTTTTGCCTTATCCACTCAATAAAATCTTGTGGAATTTTTGTCACAAATAATTTTTCTTCTTTCTGGTAAGGGATTCTTAGTGCGATAGCATGAAGTGCATGGCGGGGCAGTTCCATTAATTGATAATCATCTTCAGTGGCATATTGATCTTTGAAGCGTTGAAACATTTCATATGAACCAAGGTAGAGTTTATCCCCTATAAGCGGAAGACCATGGGCTTTAGCATGAACTCTAATTTGATGCTGACGGCCTGTTTGAGGAAAAGCCAAGGCGATAACATATTGGCCTAAATTTTCTAGTACTTTAAATTTTGTCCATGCGTGTTTTCCTTCATTGGAATTCTCCGGATATGCTTCTACAACAACTCGTTTAATTCCATCATCAGGGGATGCTAATCTTTCTCTGGCTTCAAATTCAATTTCACCAGTATAAAAAGGTTGAACTCTTGCAATGAAGAGATAACATTTTTTTACAAAATCATCTTCAAAGTTTTTCATCATTGCTTGGGCAATATTAGGATTTTTTCCAAGCATTAATATTCCAGATGTCTCGCGATCTATTCTATGAAGTGAATGGATAGTTTGATTATATTTCATTTCAAAAAACACCGTAGCACAATTGAATACGTGTCTACCGGCCGGATGAGTGGACATAAATGGAGGTTTAGAAATAACGATTAATTCATTATCTTCATACACCATTTCAGGCTCAAGTACTAAGTCCAGTTTTTTTCCTTTCCAGTATTCGTCCTCGTAATGGGTCTTTTTAAATGTAATTACCACTTCATCTTTGAAATGAAGAATGGTGGACGGTTTATGGGTTCCTGGTCTTCCAATAATTACTATTTCTTTTTCTTTAATTTTTTTCTTCACGGCCTCGCGAGAAAATGAATCTAGATAGTCTTGTAAAAATTGATCGAGGCGCATCTGATGTTGATTTTCATCAACCATCAGACGCACCTCGTAGGTATTAGATTTGTAAGATTTGTGAAGTAGCGTCATTTGTCATTAATATCTTTCTTTAATGGTAAATTTTAAAGAAGATATAGCGCCAAATGTACTGTATCCGTACTTGGTTTGTAAATTCTCAATAACAGCTTCTATTAATTTTCTGTTTTCATCGGTGAGTGGTGTGCCTTTTGTCGGATCAATTGTTTTTGATAATTCAGCTTCATAATAAACGATATTTTTTGACAGTATTAAAATGACTTTTTTCTGTTCACTTCTAAATGATTCTTGTAACCGATCAACCAAGTCTGGAAAAACGTTGGTGTATGCTAAGGCTTTATTGGGGTTGTCTAAATAATAAGCACCTAGCTTAGTAAGAAGTAATGATCTGTAGGTTTTTGGATCTTCTTTTAGACCGATAGAAGTCTCAAACTCTTTAATGAAAAATTGGTCAGGGTCTGCATATTTTCCAGTCGTATTATTTTTGATTTTTTCGCCTTTGTTAAGCGCATTAATATTTTCAATATATCGTCTAATAAATTCCTCATAGGATCTGTCATCAACTAGCCCCAATGAATTTCTTAGCTCTTTATCAAATGTATCAAGAGAATATTCTTTGATTAGTTCTAGAAATCTTGGGGGGTTGTGGAAATCTGCTTGTGGCGCCATACTCAAAAAATCGTAATCGTTTTTCTTTGCGATAAGCTTTGTGAGATACTCAAGTACTTCAACAAAAGTAACAGTTTTATAATTTGATGATAGTCGATAGAGAACATGTTTGATGTCTCTAGGTGATAGACCAAATTTCCCCTCATATAATGAGTCATTTAAATATTCACTTAGAATTTCTTCTAGTCCCTGTTTTAAAATTTGCTTAGATTCCATGTCGAGTTTTTCTGGCAACTCAACACCGGCCAAATATAATGCTTTTTCTAAGGGGTTTAGATTTGTTGCAATATTTGCTAATTTTTTATCTGGATAATTCTTAGTTTGGCAGACTCGAAGTCTTGTCATAACTGCAAATAAACAAAGGGCTTCAAGTGCATGTGGCTCAAAACTTGAGCGATCTTTCAATCCCTTAATTTGATCGTGATAAATATTTTGTTCATCTTTGATATCTAGCAAATAAGGTACTGTAATAAAGTTAAAGCGCCCTTTGAATGAGTTGAAATCAGGGTGTTGTTTAAAGGCTGATAGATGTATCTCGTTAGATGTTCCGATAAAGAAAATATCTAATTCTGTTAAAAATCCTTGAAGATTTATAGTGCCAGTTTCCATGGTCATGAGCAAATACTTATAGGCATCAAGAGGTCTTTTAAGTAAGTCTGAATATTCCAAAATTCCACGATTTGCCATGACGGCTTCGCCTTGCAAAGAAAATAAATTTAATGATTGTAAACTTGGAGGGAGCGAGCCTAGTCTTCTGTCCATGGTTATTTGTTGCATTCTTGCATCCACATGTATTTGTGGTTCAATCGTTACGGCAGAAGTTGAATAACGTTTAGAAATATAAAAACGCTCAACGCGAATATGTTTTAAAACTTCACTATGTTTTCCCCGATAGTTTTTCAGTAGAGCATCATAGATCATTTTGTTGCGATTAGAGAGATCTCCTCTGTATAAATATGATTTACGAAGAGCTTCTAAAAACTTAGGATCGCCTTTTAATTCTTTTTCTAGAATAGTTTGTCTTTGTTCTTTTGGAATTAAAAGTAATGGATGGTCTCTTAATTCAGAAGGCAATATGGCCGAGATGTCCTTGTCTTCTAGATGGGCATAGGTCGAAAGTGTATGGCCATCTCCTTTTTTTTGATTGAGCCCCAATGAACCTTTAACAAAATTATCAATTGGAAAAATCCAACTAAAAGAATAAAGGCGACCGCTGTTTGATTCAGAATATTCTTCAGCACCTTTTATTAGTTTTTTTACAATAGATGATTTAGAAGAACCATTGGGGCCGACGAGAAGTATGAATTTATTATTATAACCTTCTTCTTCAAAGTTTTGGATGTTTTGCATTAGAGCGTGTTGAACTTTAAGCTGCCCAAAAACTGCAGGACAATCACTGTGTGCTTTTTGGAAAAGTTTAAAACTCCCATCATTATTTTTTCCATAAGATTCGATCATGTCTCTTAAGTATTTAAATGTAGGGCGCGCCTCAGTTTCTGGGCTTTTGAAAAAAATCCCTTCCATATATTCGCTAAACGATAAAACTTCTGTGGTTGAATAATTTGTTACTTCACTATCGTCTAACCATTTTTCCCAATTCATTTTCTGTCCTTTGAAAATCGATTTCCTTCACTTATAATTGTAAACCTAGAGAGAGATAAATGAAATCGAAGTTCGCCTATGGAATTCTTGCCTCTATTCTTCTCATAGTAGTTGGAGGATTAATTTATTTAAAAACCAAAGTTTTTTGGTCGGGCAATGTGTCGGCATTAAGTAGTAATCAATTAAAGGTCAAAACTGATGAGCTTATTATTTTGTCAGAAGCAGCCAAATCTCTTGAAAATTATTATCGAGAACCATTCGATCATGAATTATGGGGCACAATTGAGGAGAGTTGCTTAAAAAAATATAGCTTGGGAAAGGCTTCTGCTTTTAGATTAGCATGTTCTTCTGAGATTTTAAGTTGTTTAGAGGATTATTTAATCAAAACGAAAAAACCATTTTATAAAAAGGGTGAATTTGTTGTTCAACTATCTCCCATTTCCGGTAATGGTCAAAGTCAAAAAATTTATCAAGTCAATTATCCACACGAAGACTTTGCTGATGGATTCGCTCAGAAAAGCCATCTCCTAAGATTAGTTTCAAGCAAAGGTGAAAGTATCGATGTCGGTTTGTTGAGCAATTGCCAAGAGAGTTTTCTTGATGAACGATTTTATGCAGTAGGATCAGAGCCTACAGATAAAAATTTAGAAATCAAGTTTGATACTATAAGTAAAAAAATAATGCTAGATAAGTTTCAAGTTCGATATGGTGAAATTTATGACTGGGCACTGAAAACTAAAAAAATTCAGATTGATAATAATTTATTTTTAGAAAAAAAAGCATTTGTAACCTATACTCAACTTCCACAAAAATTAATGCATGAGTACTGTCAAGATAATGGTAAGCAAATTATGCTCTCGCATTTTTATGATGCGGCAACCTTTATCCCCTTTGATATTAAAAATAAAGAGCCATTGCAATTTCCAAGAGGGAGTTATTACTGGGTAAAGAAGAATTCAGAAGCATGGACATACATATATAAGAAAAATAATAGTGATGAGTTGATAACTGAAAAAAATTGTTCTCTTGTTTACTCTAAAGAATGTTTTGCCAAGTTTTTATTTCACGAAGAAGATCTTACCCCCACGTGGAGTGGCATTTATCAGGTTATGGGAGGGCCGTTTGAGTACCTTCGAAATGTTCTAGTTCCAGAGGAAAATTTAAGAACGTCGTCAAAATATTTTTCAATAAAATCAAATTATCAGCAATTAGGTAAAAGAGCATTTTGGGATGGGCGTGATTTTTTGAATAAAAATTTTATATTTGAAGATATAGAAAAATTACCTGAATTAGAAAAAGGAAATAATTTCGAAGTTGCATTTCGATGCTTTAGAGAGGTTAGGTAAGATTTTTGCGCGAATCTTTCACTGTATCGTTTAAAAGCTTGCGGTATCGGTCAAGTTTTTTTGCAAGGTCTATGTTTTCCATCGCTAACATTTGTACAGCGAGAAGTCCTGCATTTTCAGCATTTCCAATTGCCATTGTCGCTACTGGAATACCTTTTGGCATTTGAACGATAGAGTAGAGGCTATCAATACCATTTAAAGTTTTTGTTTGTATTGGCACGCCGATGACAGGAAGAGTAGTGTACGATGCAGTCATGCCAGGCATGTACCAAGCAGGAGACTATGATTTGGCCGGTTTTTCTGTTGGGGAAGTATTAAAAAAAGATTTGATTAATGGTGAAAAAATAAAGGAAAATGATTTTCTAATTGCACTTAAGAGCTCGGGATTTCATTCAAATGGATTTTCTCTAGTTCGTAAGATTCTTACTGCGCATAATGCATCTTTTGAATTGAAAGAAGCATGTCTAACGCCCACTAAGATTTATGTCAAAATAATTATGCAATTACTCAAGCTTGAACCTAATTTAATTAAAGGTGTAGCAAATATTACGGGATCGGGGTTTTTGAATATTCCTAGAATTAATGAGAATTTTGATTATTTAATAACCAAAGAGCCCGAAATACCTTGGTTTATGCAAGAAATTTGCAAGCTATCAGGATTAAATAAAAAAGAACTTTTTCAAACTTTTAATATGGGAGTTTGACTGGTTCTGGCCACCGATAAACCGGAACATCTAATATCCTTATTAAGTGAATTTGGTGAACCTGCATTTATTTTAGGAAAAATTAGAAAAGGAAAAGGTGAAGTTATTTTAGATTTTCTTGAATAACAAGG
>CAYWBR010000051.1:6691-20134 GCA_964456675.1 uncultured Bacteriovorax sp.
TAAGGTTTGAAGTTTTAGAATAATGAAATGATTAAATTTCTTCTCTTATTTTTTGGATTTTTTTTTTTCCTATCGTGTGAAAAAAAAATAGATACGATATCCAATAATACTTTTATTTATTTTCTAACAAAAACCTTGATTGCGGCCGAAAAGGTGCAAATCAATCCAATGTCAAAAGCAAAAGGCTTACCATTACTTGTGGCAGAAGGAAAAAGTTTTGATCTCGTAAAACCAATACACAAGAAATATTGTTTGTTCTATCAGCGTCCATTTAAAGATAGTCAGGGAAAAGCTTGGCTTAGCTTTGTAGATTTGACTAATGATTGTGAGGTGAATGATTCGGCAATTTTTTGGGGTGGAATAAGTGAACTTTCATTAGAACTTCAAGGAATAAATAAAAAGTATCATGTTGTAATTAAAATAAACCACGAATCGAAAAAATTAACTCAAAAAATTCCACTACTAAATTATAAAGATAAACTCCCTTTTAAATTTGCAGAGCAAGAAAAAATTGGAGGTTATGCACCACTGTTAAAAGTAGTCAGTAAGCAAATAATCAGTTTAAAGGTTGGCAAAAAGGACGATAGCTTTTCAAGAAAAACAGCAAAACGCTGTTTGCAGGTTAATGAAAATTGTGAAGTAGTTGGTGAAGATTTGTGTGATCGATGCCGATATGGCCAATATGAAGTTGTTGATTATAATTGTCCAATCGGAGGTTCTCGTTTTTGTGGTGAAAACAAATGTGGCGAAAAAGATGAACCAGCATGTCCGTCGGGTAAAAAAGTTTTTGGAATTAGTAACAAACAACTGTGTTTTGATGATAGTGAAGCCGGATTTTGCCAGGGAGATTTACGCCCAGTTTGCAATGAAGATAATATTTTAATTTGTAGATAAAATTTTCTCTCCTAAAAAAGTAGGATCTTCAGTTTCTGAGTTTTCATTTAATAAACTTCTTCGATGTGAAAGAATTTCGATATCGACATCTTGAAAATTTTCTTGATCATTATAGCAGTCATTTGTGGCCATAAAAACGAATTCACATAACTGGATGAGATTCTCACCTACAGTGAAATATCCAGGCGTTGGTTTTTTGATTGAAATAAATTCTATTTTATCATGTCGTTTTTCATTTATATATTTAATTACCGATGGTGAACCCATGATGAGATATTTTAGATTCTTATTTTTTCTTTCCATTTTTCTAACTTTTAAAAAAGATAAAAAAGGATCTTCGTAAATAATATTGAATTTATCTATTCCAACGACAGGATTTTCAAAAGCTAGTATAAAATTTGAAAATGAAAATGGAACATCGTTATACTGGAAAACTTCATTTATCATACTGTTTGGTTGTAGGTAGTATGCGTCTGTTTTAATATTGATCATTCCAGAATTTAGAATTGATTTATTTTTTATTTCATCAATATTAAAATCAACTTCGAAAGGTTGCTCTAATATGAATCCATTAATTTGAGTTGAAATTTGTTTAAGAAAATGTATTTGTTCTTTAGTTAGATTGTTAGTCGTAAGAATATATATTTTAGCATTGGTAAGTTTTTGACGTGCTATTGCTAAATACTTCAAAGAAACATAGTTGGAACTTAAGTCATTTTGATGAAAAATGATAATGGGCGCTTTATTTATATCTTGGAAATTATATTGTTGATCGGTGAAAAGTCCCTTGTGAGGGACTTTTGCACAAGAAAAAAGAAAATAAGATAAAATGAGATAACTAAAAACTTTTAACTTTTTTAAGCTTGTCATAAGTTTTGATAAGAATATCTGCTAATTGGTCATATGTATTTAAATCCGCACCAAGACCAAGTGATATTCTAACAACACCTCTACCAACATCATCAGCTATCCCCATTGCCTTCAATACTTTTGAAGTTACTGGCATGTTGTCAGAACAAGCAGATGAGGTTGTTACAAAAATATCATGGGATTCAAGCTCTATTTGTACGGCCTGACCGTGAATTCCTGGATATGAAATATATGTTGTCGTTGCTAGTCTGTCGGCATCTTTACCAAGTATAACGACTTCGGGATGGGCCAGTTTTACGATAGATTCAAATTCATCTCGCTTTTTAGCAAGAGTTGGTATTCGCTGTAGTAATTCAGGAAGCCCATTAAGCGCAACTGCAAGAGTCTCATTTCCTAAATAGTTTTGAGTTCCTCCACGATGCCCTTTCTCTTGACCGCCACCAATAATGAGAGCTTTTATTGTAGTTGGATCTTTTGCTAATAATATTCCAGTTCCAGTCATGGCACCTAATTTATGGCCAGAGCATACGGCATAGTCAATATTGGCTTTATTGAAATTGAATTCAGTCTTACCAATAAACTGAGTTGTATCGCATAGGTAGGGAATATTATACTTTTGGCAGAGTGAATTTATTTCAACATATGGTTGAATAACTCCAGTTTCGTTATTGGCAGCCATGATGGCCACCATTGCTACTTTTGAATTAAAATTTTCGAGATATTTTTTTAATGCAGTAAAGTCGACAACCCCGTTTGAAAGAACTGGATTACAGTAAACTTCAAAACCCAAAGTTTTGTAATATTCTGCTGTATTAATAACGGCAGAGTGCTCTAATCCGCATGTTATAATTGTATTTCGTGAATCTATCTTAGGGTTAATTGCCGACAGAACACTGTGAAAAACAGTAGTGATTCCTTCTGTTGCACCAGAAGTAAAAATTACCTGAGGAAGTTCTGCACCAAGAATTTTAGCGCATACACTACGAGCATTTTCCATACCCATTAATGTTTTTGATCCTAAGTAGTGAATGGCATTTGGATTAGCAAATGGACCTTTATCAAGTCGCTTTATTAAATAATTCTTAACATCGTTTGATAGAGGTGCACTACCATTATAATCAGCGTAAATCATTTCTAACCTCGATAAAATTAAATTTGAATTACTTTATGGCCAGCATTCTCTCAAGAGCAATGAGAGAAGAAGCCTTTACCTCTTCGGGGACAGTAATAACATTTATTGGTTTATTCTGTAGGATCGCACGGAAACTGGCAAGTAGCCAACGTGGTCTAACTCGATACATAGTCGTACATAAACATTGATAGGGAGAAAGTGAAGTAATTGTTTTGTCGGGAAATTGATTGGCCAATCGATTAACTAAATTAATTTCTGTACCGACTGCAAATTTAGACCCAGGAGGTGCATTTTGTATTTTTTCTATAATGTACGAAGTTGAACCATTATCATCTGCGGCTTGCACGACATCAAATGGACATTCGGGGTGAACGATGACTGTTGTTTCAGGAGATTTTTCTTTAATTATTTTTACTTGTTCTTTTGTAAAACCTTGGTGAACGGAACAAAAGCCGTACCATAAAATGACTTTTGCTTTATTAATTTGCTCCGAGGTTAAACCGCCATTAAGCATATGTGGATTGTACACGACCATTTCGTCAAGTTTTACACCCATTTTAAAAGAAGTATTACGGCCTAAATGTTGATCAGGAAAAAACAAAAGTTTTTGTCCTTGCTCGAATGCCCATTTAATAACTTTTTCAGCGTTAGAAGATGTACAAATAGCGCCGCCATTGTCGCCAACAAAAGCCTTTAATGTGGCAGTACAATTAATATAAGTAATCGGAACAATTTTATCCGTTGTTGATTTTTGCATAAATGCCCAAGCTCGGTCGATATCTACTCGTTTTGCCATGTCGGCCATAGAGCATCCAGCGCGTAGATCAGGCAAGATAACTTTTTGGGTTGGCTTCGTTAACATATCAGCGGTTTCTGCCATGAAGTGAACACCGCAAAACATTATGTACTGCTTATCTAATTTTGCAACCTCTCGGGCCAATTGCAAGGAGTCTCCTGTGTAATCAGCAAAGGCAATGATATCGTCTTGCTGATAATGGTGACCAACAACCACAACTTGATCTTTTAATTTTTCTTTTATTTCTTTTAATTCAATGAGAACGTCTTCATCACTTAGTTCGGATTCTGAGATGATCGGTTTGTACTCGTCTTGTTTTTCTTCACTTTCATTAAATAAATCAATCATAAAATTACCTTAAAGATTATTCGCCGCTAATTACCTGAAAGCCTTCTTCTGCCCAACCTAAAATTCCACCATTCAAATTGATTAGATCCGCATAGCCTTGGTCGTTAAGATAAACACAGGCACGCATGCTTCTAGCTCCACTTCTGCACATTACGACAATTGTTTGATTTTTATTCATTAAGACTTCTTTATATTTATGCTCAAATATAGAAAGAGAAAGAAGCTTAGCTTCTGCTACATGCCCTGAGCGCCATTCATCTATTTCGCGGCAATCAATAAGAATAAAATCCTCTTTATTATCAATTTTATTTTTTAGCTCAGTAGAACTGATTTCTGAGATCATACAATGTCCTCGGGATGAAAATTAAAAGTAGCTTTTATTTATCCTAGATATGAGCAAATGTTAAGGAATTTCTCGGTTTCAAAAAAACGGTCCCAAATGACAAAAACCTATATTATCAAAGTGTTATGCACGGTTGTTTTTGCCGATTATTTGACGAAATTATGTTTAAAAATCATAATTTAAATAAATAATTTTTCTGAGGAATTTTAATGAAATCTCAAATGTTACTCATTGGTACAATTTCTCTTCTGATTTTTATAAACGCTTTTGCCAAGGATGAATGCAAACAGCTTAAGTCATGTGCGGACTATGTGGGAGTGATGTCGGGAGCGAAGTATGAATTAGGGAAATTTGAGAGGAAGAGTTTGCGAACAGATGCGGCCATAAAAATAACTAATGCAAATGCGGATCAAGTTTTTTCCTATATCCTAGAACAAAACAATTTATTTCGAGTTCAAGTGCAAGACAAAGTTTATCGGATTGTTGATAAAAGAGAGTTTGAAACATTTCAGTTTCCAAAAGTTGATACGCATAATATTCGCTATACACTTGATTTTGTCACCTATGAGTTTCAAGTCAAGGATCCCAGTTTAAAAACAATGTTAATGGTGATTGCAAAAAAACAAATTTCTAAAAATGGTAGAGTTTTAGAAAATGTAGGTGAGAGTAAGTTAACTATTGTTGATTATGGTGCCAATGTTTTAAAGATAGCTGGCATGCTAAATGAACTAGATAAATGATTAAATTATTCTTTAAAATTTCGCTCGTAAGCTTCAATGTCGCGCAGATAAAATTTACCCAGAATACATAAGCCGTCGCGAGTGTCTTTTGGGATATATGCTTTTAGATCACCGGTCTGGTTTTTTGTTATAATTATTTCTGCATGATTATCAGCTCGATCAAAAGCTAATCTGAATGAATGCTCAATATTTTTTCCACTTATTACCGAATAATCATAAATTCGAGGAATAAATTGTTTACTTCTTGAATAAGAAAGTGCGCCATCACATGTATAGCGGATAAGTCGTAAGGTAAATAATTTAGTATCATTATCCATTTTGAATGCTTCTTTAAAGTCTATCGCTGGAAGCTCTAGTGCATAGGTATTCAATGTAGATAATGTAGCTATTAAAATAAAGTATTTCATAAAGTAAAAGTGTGAAGATAAAACATTGGTCTGGCAAATAAGTTGTTTTTTTCCGAGCTTTGCAGTCAACTTTGTTTTGGTCCGACAATTTTTTTGTAGGGGCATTTTTTCTTTGACAACTCGTGCCCTATCTTCGAACATTTTAGTAGGTTATCTTAATATTTCCCTTACAATGGAGTGATTCATGGAAGTTATCACCGTCGGAAATAACAAAGGTGGAGTTGGAAAAACAATGCAATGTTTTCAGCTCGCTTGTTATCTAGCAAACAAAGGCAAGAAAGTTTTAGTAATAGATCTAGACTCTCAGGCCAATTTAAGTTCGACATTTGGAGTTCAAATTCAAAGAACATTAGTACCTGAGTGGTTAATTGGAGATGTTCCAGTTACTGACATTATTGTGTCCCCAGAAGGTAGTGAGAAGTTCTTTAAGAATATCAAAATTATACCTGCAAGCCGTCATTTAGCTTCTTTATCAAAGCTTTTAATTTTATCAGAGGCTGAGATTAGAAAAGAGGTTGGACGTAAAGAAAGGCTATTAAGAATTCGATTGCAAGACGCTGCACTTGATTTTGATTACGTAGTAATTGATACACCTCCAATGCTTGGTGATGAATTAATCATGTCACTTGTTGCTTCTGATCGAGTACTTATTCCTACTCAAGCTCAGGATTATTCTATAGATGGTCTAGAGGAGCTAATGGATACTTTCGAGATCATTAAAGAGACTGAAAATCCAAAATTAGAATTTACAATTATTCCTTCGATGGTTAATCCAAGAAGAAAGATTGAAAGACAGCGTTTAGAGGAACTTTCGCAGTCATTCAATATTGCACCGATGGTACGCAACATGGTTCAACTTCAAGAGTCTATCTCAATGAGAAAACCAGTTTGTAAGATGGGTGCAAAAAGTAATGGTAGAAAAGAGTACGACGAACTTTGGCAGTCATTGAATCTCTAATTTTTTTTACTAGATTATTAAAAACTCAAAAGACAAGGAAGTGGAGTTTAAATTATGGCAAAATCATTTGCTGCACGTGTTTCTAAAAAAGATAGAACAACAATAGATTTATCAGATAGATTAGGTAGAGATGTTTTTAAGATTTCAGATGAGAAGCTTCTTCAGGGAGCTAAGCTCGACAAGATTAAACTTAAAGACATTCAAGTTAAAGATCAGGTCAGAACAAAGTTCAATGATGATTCAATTAAAGAATTAGCAAAAAACATTGAAGTTAATGGTCTAATTCAACCTTTAGTTCTGCATTTAGATAAAAAAACAGGAAAATACACTTTAATATGTGGTGAAAGACGTTTTAGAGCACTTTCATTTAATAAAGCTGAGGAAGCACCATGTTTTGTTTTAGAAAATAAATCAGAACAAGAATTAATGGCGATTCAGTTCTCTGAAAACTCTTCAAGAGAAGAGCTTCATTATATCGATAAGGCCGATGGTATTTTAAATTATCAAATTGCCACAGATGCGAGCGAGAGAAAAATTCAAGCGGCATTAGGTATTTCGAAGTCAGAAGTTCATAGAAGCTTATTGATTGCAAAATTACCAGACAATATAAAAGAAGCTGCCAAAAAGCACGATATAGAAAAGTATGTTCTTTTGGAGTGGGATGCCATACAGAAAGGAAGCCTTCGCAATGACGTTGAAAAGAAGATAGTGAATGGCGATATTACTAAGCGCTCGGAACTTCAAAAGGTAATCAATCATGGAGGTCTTTTAAAAGCCTCTAAGAAAACAGAAACTAAAGCTACGCTGCCAAAAGGTTTAACGGCAAACGCTTTTTTAAAAGCAATGCAATCTAAATCAAAAGATATGAAGTTGGATAAGAAAACTCAGGATCTTTTGAAGACACTTGTTGCTGAAACACGAGAGATGATTGATCAATAAAATAGAAAAGGAAGAATGCCTGTTTTTGCAGGTCTTCTTCCTTTTAGTGCGCGCTATCTATTTCATATGACTTTTTAGACCCAATTAACCGTCTCAATTCTTGTGTTGAAACTCTAAGAGAAAGAGCTTGATTTTTTAAATTACTTGAGGCTTCTTTAGTGTTTTCTGTCATGTGCGACGTTTCATTTGCGGCGCCTTCTAAGTGTTTCATCGCAGAGTTTACTTCCTCTGAGCCACGACTTTGTTCTTCAAGTGCAATAGATATTTCTCTAATTGAAGAATCAAGGGAGTCCACGTTGATTAAAATATTTTCGAGTTCATTTTTACAGTCGCTTGCAACGATCTGGCCATTTTTAACTTTTAGCCTGCCCGCTTCAAGAATTTTAGTAATGTTTTTTTGAGTTGATAGGGTAATTTCTTGGACTTCTCTCTGAGAGGCGTCAAGCATGCTACTTATTTGGTCAGCAGACTGACCAGACATCTGCGCTAATTTTCCAACTTCTTCTGCTACCACAGCAAAACCCTTTCCGGCTTCACCGGCCCTCGCTGCTTCAACCGACGCATTAAATGAGAGTAATTTGGTTTGAAAAACAATTTCATTTATGACTTTTGTTTTATCTGCTATTTCTGAAATAACTTTTGCAATTTTTTGTAAATTAGCATTATTTTCATTCATGCTTTCTTGAATTTCATCGTAACTTTGCGCTATTTCCGTTACTTCATACATCATTTGGTCAATTTTATTTTTACCATTATCAACATTCAACTTAGCTGTTTTTGATAATTTGGTTGCTCGGTTAGAAGAGTCAACGTTGTTTTTAATCATTGCTGAAATTTCTTCCATTGCAGCAGCACTTTCAGTAATACTTGAGATTTGAGTCTGTACTGATTTAATCAGTACGCCATTTGCCAACTCTAGTTTTTGGTTTGAATTAGCGACTTCATGTACTGATGTCGAAAACTTTTCTACGATAGTTTCAATTTCTTTGGCCAAAAGATTTGATATGTAGAAACCAACAAAAAGCACAAGCACAATAGAGCCAATAATAATTAAAGAGTAGGATATAATTAATTGATTTTTAGCTGCTAAGGCTTCTTTGGTTGATTGCTCTGCTACTATTGCCCAATTAAAATCAGCGAATTTTATTTTCCCAAAAGAAGATAAAACTTCAACCCCATTGTAGTTTTGAGTGATTTCATTACCTGAAATATTTGCAAAAACTTTTTGTACAATAGATGTTTTTACAAGCTTTCCTTTGTTGAATGAGTTATATAAATTGAAATCTTTATCTTGAATTACGTCTGAGCGAAGCATATTATCACTCCCTACAAGATAGGTTTCACCTGTTTGTCCAAGACCTGCACTTTCTGCCATTATTTCATTAATTGTCGCCAGCGGCATTTGAAAAGCAAGTACGCCAATTTTTTTTCCATTATCCCAAATAGGCGCAGAAATAAAAGATGCGGGCGCATCGTAGCTTGGAAGATAACGAGAAAAGTCATTAATATAATATTTTTTATTATCTTCAATTTTTAAGCCTTCTTGAAAAGCTTGCCCTAGACCAGTATTTTTATATGGGCCAGTAACAACATTAGTTGCGAAATCTAGTTCTTTAAAAACTGTATAGACAACATTTCCTTCAGTATCAAAAATAAAAATATCATAGAGAGCGTATTTCTCGAGATATTCTCTTAATATCGGGTGGATTTTTTTGTGAATAGCTGAATAGTTGGAAGCCTTGTCATTAAAGTCGAGTAAATGTTTTGAGCCTAAAGGATTAGAATTGTCGGCAATGTGCAGGTACTGCATATATAGCGAAGCAGGAGTAAACGAATCTAGTACTTGAGATATTATTTTTTCTTCACCTATTTTATTTTTGTATTCTTTTGAAAATTCACCATCGTAATATGCTTTTAATTTTTGGAATTCATCAGGGGATAGAGACTTCGCATCTTGAAAGAATGCATTTTTTAATAGAGGAGTGCTATCTATGATCATCTGGTTGTGTGCCAGTGTAACAATATTGTCTGTGATGTTTTTCAAGTATCGACTAATACTTAAGTTTTTTGATTCGCGAACTGATTCAAGTTTTAACAACGCTGCTTGCTCTAGTGACTTTGTAGAGCTGTTAAGATTGATAATTGCAGACACTAATAAAGGAACAGTGCTAACTAGCAGAATACTGGCAATCAATTTAAACTTAAATGACCAAGGTTTTTTTACCATAAATGAATACCTTTTAAATAAACGTGAATTGTTGCGAATAAACGCTTATCGTTTGTATTTAGTTTATCTTTAGTAATCAAAGATTATTATTTTAAAACTCATCCTTAGTTATCCATAAAAGAAGTATCTGACTTAAATGTCTTGGTTAAATTTTCCCCTATGCACATTGGCACACTCCTTGCTTCTTATTGAGTTAGAATAACTAATAGGAAGGCAGAAATTATGAAGAATTTACTACTTAAGCCCTCTACATGTATAAAGCTTAGTCAGTTGGTACTGTTAAGTTTTTGTACATTTACAATTTGGGCCAAGGATTCAATTCAGAGGTCCCCTGCTTCTGGCAACGTCCCAGACGAAGAACAAATTCTTGCACCCAAAACAGATATTGCACTAATGAATGTATGGCTAAAAGATGATGATGCTGGAGTAATGGCATCAATGCGCGATCGTTTACAAAATTGGGACAATATTGATCAGTATGCACGACTTTGGAATTTGGAGAGTACTAATCTCCACCAAACCCCAGATATTGAAGATCGAAAAAATATGATTTTGGGAAACCTATTAAAATATG
The DNA here is from genome assembly GCA_964456675.1 of uncultured Bacteriovorax sp. GTDB lineage: Bacteria > Bdellovibrionota > Bacteriovoracia > Bacteriovoracales > Bacteriovoracaceae > Bacteriovorax. The sequence continues at coordinate 16,920 of CAYWBR010000051.1, forward strand.
CCGATAAAAGATTAGCTGGTGAAATTAAAAACGCAGAAGAAGGATCAACTTTTCATACGGTAGGTAAAGTTGAGCAGGCCATAAAGCCTCAGGCATCTGTTACAGTTGCTAAAGACTTTGCATTAAAATTTAAGGCAAGACCACTAACTGGTAAGGCCATGGTTGAATTACGAAATCCTTATTTTCAACACGAAACCACGATTAGTATGAACGGAAACATTCGCACAATTGCTTCAAAAGAATTTAAAGACACTGGATTTAAGGCAGGTTCAGAATTTCAGGTTGGAGATGAAAAATGGATTGCCTTTGTTGATCAAGAGCTAAGTCAAAATATTAAGGCCCGTCTTTCATCTACGAACAACAAACCTGACTTTATAGGTTCTGCAGCGGATAAAAAAATAGAAATGATGGCCACTTTTCCCGTAGAATTCTAGTTTTTTAAAAAAGGTGCCAGGCACCATTAAGAAAAAGACTAGAAAAGCTTCTGTAGTCGGAGTAACCTTAGGGGACATTTTTGTCACTCGGAGGTTTTAAATGAGTCTGTTTGATAGTGCGTTATTTCAAGACGCCATTAAGCAATTAGATGAAGCAGCTAAGGTTATGGGTTTAGATCCAAACGTTGCAGAAAGATTAAAATACCCTAAACGTGCCCTACAGGTTTCTGTGCCTATTCGTCTCGACGATGGAACAGTTAAAACTTTTATCGGCTACAGAGTTCAGCACAATTTATCGTTAGGTCCAGGTAAAGGTGGTATTCGCTACCATCCAGGCGTAGATCTTTCAGAGACAGCAGGGCTAGCAATGCTTATGACTTTTAAGTGTGCCCTTGTTGGTCTTCCATATGGTGGAGCCAAGGGTGGTATCTGTGTTGATCCAACTCAACTTTCTCGCCAAGAACTTCAAGCTTTAACAAGAAGATATGCAACAGAAATTAATATGGTAATTGGCCCCCAAATCGATATTCCCGCACCAGATATTGGGACAGATGGACAAACAATGGCTTGGTTCATGGATACTTACTCTCAAATTAAAGGGTATACTGTTCCTGCAGTTGTTACAGGAAAGCCAGTTTCTCTAGGTGGATCTTTGGGGCGTGCTGAATCAACAGGAAAGGGTGTTGCATATTGTGTGAACTTTGCTGCTGAAAAATTAGGTATGGTAATTAATTCGAAAACAACAGTTGCCATTCATGGTTTTGGTAAAGTTGCAATTCCTGCAGCCCATGATTTAAAAGCTCAAGGGGCAAAAATAGTAGCGCTATCAGACGTTTCTGGAGGAATCTACAATAAAGATGGATTGGATATTGAAAAGTGTGAGAAGTGGGTTAAGGAAAACCGCGTTCTTAAAGGAATGCCAGGCGTAGAGCATATTTCCAATGAAGAGTTATTCGCATTAGACGTTGATGTATTAATTCCGGCCGCAATTGATGGTGTTATCACTAAAGATAATGCTCATAAAGTAAAAGCTAAAATTATTGCAGAAGGCGCGAACGGACCTTTAACTAAAGAAGCAGTCGACATTGTAACTAAAAATGGATCACTGGTTATCCCTGACATTCTTTGTAATGCTGGTGGTGTTATTGTTTCTTATTTTGAATGGGTACAAGGTTTACAGTCATTCTTCTGGGATTTAGATGAAGTAAATTCACGTCTACATGAAATGATGAAATCGGCATTCGAAAATGTTTATACTGTTGCAAAAGAGTATAATGTTAATATGAAGTCTGCTGCTTTAATCGCGGCCATTAAGCGCCTTGAGAAAGCGATGAAACTCAGAGGTCTTTGGCCAAGTTAATTTTTTAAAATAAAAAGGCCGGGTCAAGCCCGGCTTTTTTATTTATAGTTGCTCTGTGTCTTCAGCCTTTGGTAGTTCAGTAATTTTTCCCAGAGTTAATGTTTTTTCAACAATACCAGTGTACTCACCATTTTGATCAGTCTGTGCATCTGTGCCTTCAAAAATTGTTACCATATGAGTGCTTCCGAAATAACGTCCAGTCCCATCATTTCTAAACCCAATAAAAAATGTATAGCCCGCATATCCACCCATCCAGCCACCATGGCCAAATTCAGTGCGAACAGCATCTGTTAACTCAACTTCACCGCAACCATCAATCCAAGAGTTGTCCTCTGTGCTATTTGAACCACAAATTTCAAGTTCGATTTTTGCTTTAAGTTTGGCCAATTCTGAGTTCTTATCTTTTAATAAATCTTGGATGAACCTTTCGTTATCTAGACCATCTAAATACATAGCGGCTTGTGTGCTGTCTGTTTCTTCGGTTTTTATTGTGATGACAGCTTCAGAGGCGGAAGTTTTGAGGTAGGTTTTAGTTTCTTCGGCAAAGCTGTTCATCATAAATACTGAGAGCATAAGGATTAGGGTCTTTTTCATTTTGTACCTCGGTTTGTGTTCAGTTGTGTGTATGTTCAATAGATGATAACTAAATCCTGGATCAGGTTCAATAATCGGTGTAAAATTTACAAAGAAAATTCATGTTTAGGAGATTTATATGAAAAAATCGCTCTTCTTTGTGGCGTTTTGGGTCATTTGTTTTAATCTTTATGCTTTTTTACCCGTGGCCAAAGTCGTTGAAGTGAAGGGGAAGGTGAAGCTAAATTCTGAAATGATTAAAATTGGCACAGAGATCGCTGAAGGAAACCAGATTCAACTAAAAAGAGGAGAGCGATTAAAGATAGAGTTTCAAAATGGGCACAAAGTTTCATTACATAATGCAAATGTTACTTTTGAGACCTTGAATCCTAAAAATACCCTAGTGAATTTGGATCGTGGATCAATGTTGGTGGAAATTAACTCACTGAGTGCAAATGAAAACTTTAATGTTCGGGCAAAAAACATTCAAGTCGCACCCGATGTTTCGACATTTTTTATGGATCAAAATGGAAAAAAAATTCGTCTAACTGTTGCTTCTGGCAAAGTACAAGTTCAAAGGTTAAAAGAAACTATGGATTTAGGAAGTTTAGAAGAAGCTACTTTCGATCAAAGTCCTCGTTTTGAAAAAGTGAAAATAAAAGAATCGCAGTTTAAAAGGGCCAAAAGGATTTTTAACTAATGGTTAAGGTTGTAATTATTTTTATTCTGAATTCTCCATTAAGCCTAGGACTTAATTGGAAATAGTTGCAGGAGTGAAGACTAGCTTTTTGGAAAATGTTTTCTTCTTCACTTTTATGGGGACAAGATATCCTCTTCTTCTAGATGAT
>CAYWBR010000051.1:20144-20489 GCA_964456675.1 uncultured Bacteriovorax sp.
ATGCGATGATGCGCCGCATAAATTAGTCCCTTAACTTTAAGCTTTCATTGAGTTCAAAATTTTCAATTCGGTATGGAGAGAGGGAATCCTCAAAATTTTTCTGACAAGGATTTATCGCAACATTGTTGGGTATCGTCGTATAAAGATCGGTTAAAGCCACTGAAATATCGGCCAAACTTTTAGCTTGAGATGCGGCTAAGACAGAAGGAAGATCTACCTTCTCACAATCACGACAGCTACTATCAGGAACAAAACCATGTTTTAAAGCAAGACCATAGAAAAGATTGTGCTCAGTAGAGACATTGGCAGATTCTAAGTTTTTGGCAGCAGCACCAGTAGCAAAAA
>CAYWBR010000052.1:0-2917 GCA_964456675.1 uncultured Bacteriovorax sp.
CTAACTCTCCACGAACTAGATCTCCGTGAAGCATTCCATCTCTTGCTCGACCTTTTCCTAAATGTTCTAGAAGTTTTGCTTTAAGCTCTTCGCCTTTATAAGTCTTTTCAATTTCTTCAATCTCTTTTGAAAATTGATTTTCAAAAAGCCTAACAGGAACAGTCTCTTTCATTAAAAGTTTTGTACTACTTGTTTTTGCTTGAAGTAAATAGTTTTTAAAATTTTCATGAGCACTAGATTCCTTAGTCATCAAAAATCTTGTTCCCATTTGAACCCCGTCTGCTCCAAGGGCCATCGCTGCTAATAGACTCTCACCTGATGAAAAGCCACCAGCTGCAATTAAGGGCAGGTTAGGGAAGTCTTTTAATATCTTTTTGGCCTGAGGAACTAAAACCATACTTGTTAGCTCTTCACGACCATTATGTCCACCAGCTTCAAACCCTTCAACCACAACTCCATCGACACCTGCTTCTGCACATTTTAGCGCAAGCTCTGGAGTGCTTGTTACATGAATTACGATTGCCCCTTTTTCTTTAAGATAAGGAGTCCATTTTTTAGGACTTCCAGCACTAGTGAAAAATATTTTAACTCCTTCTTCTAAGCATACATTAATTTGTTCTTCTGCTTTGTCGTAAAGAAGAGGTATATTTACTCCAAATGGTTTTTTAGTTAATTGTTTTGTTTTTTGAAGATGCTCCTTTAATAGTTCTGGCTTCATTGAGCCAGCACCCACAAGTCCTAATGCCCCTGCGTTTGAAACGGCCGCTGCTAATTTTGAACCTGATACCCAGACCATACCACCTTGAATGATGGGATATTTTATTTTTAATAGAGAAGTGAGTTTATTCATATTTTTTACTAGGATTTTTTCTTCAAAGTTTTTTCAATAGCTTTAATTATTAATGTGGTCTGAGCACCAGGATATCTTTTATATAACTCATCGACAATTGGTTTTGGAGTTCCACCACGTTCTTTATAGAGAAATAATTCTAAAACAAATTGGTGAGCAATGATAAAAATTTGTGATAGGTCGGGAAGTTGATCTATATTGGTTGAAAACCCTGTGCCATTTGATGATCCATGGTGGTGTCTAATAATTTCATCTACACCTTTTGGAGCTTCAGGATGTTTTTGTATTAATGTCGCGGTCTCTTTTGCATGGTTGAAAACTAGATCCCATTCTAATTCTGTAAGATTTGTTTTTTCTAAATCGGCCACGGTGTTAATTTTTGAAAGTTCTTCTTTATCTACAAACAGGATATCATGAAAAAAAGAAGCGAAAGCTATTTTAACGTACGCATCTGGGTCTTGGATTTTTAAGTTTTTTAGACATTCGTTGGCAACCACGCTAGTCATATGGCAACGTTGAAAAAGCATGCCGGTTTTTGAATTAATTACCCGATGAAGCAAAAGGGCCATTTCATCGCCGTGTGAAAAATTTTTAACCATGTTTGCTACGATTGAATCTGTTAATTGAATAGTTTCCGATGTAAAACCTAATTTTGATATTTCTTTTATGGCGATGTCATAAGATTCGCCCATAAGTAGTATTTTTTCTCCAAGATCTTTTGTGGGGCCATCCATCTTTTCTACTAATTTATTGGACAAGAAAATAGTAAATCGTTTTTGATCCTCTTTTGGAATATAGAAATTTTCTAAGCCTTGATCAATATAGCGAAAAATGCTTTCTTTAGAGTAAACATCGCCTGCATGAATACGCTTAATAAATTGAAATTCAGTGGGAGATTTTCTAATTCTAATAAAGACGTCACAACAGCAAGTCTCAAGATTTAAAAAATATTTTACAGATACAGGAATAAAGTCAGGGTTAATTTTTTTGTGTATTTCCGATTCATTAAGACCGAGTACCTTTGCCGAGAAATGAACCACTTTTTCCCAATCTTTTGGATCATCCAAGCATATTGTATGAGGTCCCGGATTTTTAATTTTTCCTAAAACTATTAATGTAGTTTCTAGCTGGGATTCATTTATATAATTTTCTAATATTTTTGCTGTTTCTTCGGTGCCGATTCTGTCTTTTGTAATAATCAAATCAATATTGGGTAAAATGGCCAGTAAACCAAGTGTGTCTGTTGCACTATCTTGTAGAATTAAATCTACTCCCAGATAAGATTTTAAATTAACAGACAATAAATCGTTCATATTATTGTTATCTTCAATTAAAATAACTTGGGCCATAAGACTTAATCCTGATAAAAATATAGTTTGCTAATTTTATTATCGTCTAATGATTTGAAATCTTTAAGTAATAGGAATTATTTATTGCTTAGTTTATGTTGACTTCTTTTGTCTAGAAAATCAAATGTATCGCGATCATAAATGGGAGAGCTTTGTGAAAGAGCGAGTTTATTTAGAAGTTCTTGATCTTTTTCACCTAGAATATCTTCATTCAGTGTTGCTTTTGTCATTGCTTTTTTATGTCCATATCCTTTTTGATTATATAGGTACCATTGAGCTTTTAAGAGACTCTTTCTAATACTTGTTGATGATGAGTAAGTTGATAAGATCACTTCTTTTCCTGATAGTTCTTTTAATAAATCAAACCACTCAACAGTCCAAAGATCTGGATTTTTTCTAGGAGAAAATGCATCTTGAAAAATGGCATGAAAAGGAGGAGTTGAAAATTTTTGGCAGTGTGGTCTTAAAACAGCTCTTCCATCGCCAATTAAAATTACACCTGAAAAATGCAGAACTATATTTTTAGTGATATCAATTATGATGTCTTTCGTTATTTCAAGCCTGTCGATAACGCCATCTTCATTTTTATTGATCTTCCAGGTGTTAAGATTTGGAAGAATATTGGTTTTATTAATATTAAGATCTATTACGTGCTTAAGCATTCCGTAGTCAATTTCAAAACTCAGAAAATGCAATGATATTTCTCTATTTTTGAGGC
>CAYWBR010000052.1:3017-19296 GCA_964456675.1 uncultured Bacteriovorax sp.
CGATACTCTCCCAAATCTCCGACAAAAATGTTCGGACTAGTGTTAGTGTCGTTGGGTATATTTTGCGATTTTTTTATTGGCATCTTTTCACATCTTTTTATTTTCCACTTATTTTCTACTAAAACATATCGCATATTTTCCGATATGACCAATATGTTGGTTAGTACAAAAATTCTAAAATTTAATCATTTAAAGGCAAAACTACCATTAAGCGTAATTCTTGTTTCGTGCATATCTTTGGCGATTTTTGGATGTGGAAAGGGAAGGCACCCGAGTAGTACGAGTAGTCAAATTGCCGATGTGCAGTTTTTAGAAGCTGAAAATATCAAAGAGCCTGAGCTGTCCGTGGCCAAGCGTGTTTGTTATGCTTACAAGTCTAAACGAAGCGCATTTAAAACAAATTATCATGGTAAAGATTTTAAATTTGATTTTTCGAAAAAAGATTGTTCAAGCGTTGAAGACAGTAAAGTTTTTATGGCAAAACTTAAATCCCCTGTGGACGCGACAACATTAACATGGATACCGGTGACAGAGGGGGACAGTTTTGAATTTATGACAAACATTCAAGACGATGAATCAGGTTATTTAAAACAATTATGTGAAAGAGTTTTTAGAGGAGCCACCATCTCAAATTCCTTAAAAGTTAACAGTAGTGAAACTGTGCAGGTTCAGTTTAAGCGATCTAATATAGATCAGTATCAAATTAATTTTTTTAGCCTACAAAACAACGTTCAAGTTTTGATGAGTTCAGATTTATTCAAAGTCAGAACTCAGTTTGACGTATCCAATGGTCAAATTTTAGGATTTGATGAAGAAATTACTCGTTTTAAAAAATGCGCAAGCCAAAATAAGTACCAAGAGTTTGTCCATAAAGTAATTTATCAATAACATTCGCAAATCTTAATCTAGTCATTTTTTTGTAAGATATCATCATTAATTTGTTTTATATCTAGTGTGGTTGCACTAGTGTCTTCTTTACTTGCACTTAAACCCGCTTTACCGGCATTTTCTTCGATGGTTTTTATATCCTCAATGTCTTTTCTTGAAGCAAGCTCGCGATAAAGCTGGTTGGCATTGGCGCTACTTTCCCCAGTTTTACTATCTGTTAGAGTCAAATAGGCAGAAACAACGTTCCCAAAATGTAGCATGTTAGTATATCGCTGGCCTTTGGATTTTAATTCTTCTTGGATTTTTTTATATTTTTCTACTTTCTGATCTTTGCTATCTTTTGAATCCACAGATTCAGCGTTTACTTTGTCGGCAAGTCCTTTGACTATGGCATCGGTTTCAGTTTTATATTTTTTTGTGATTTTTTCACGAAGAATGTCTTCTAGAGCTCTTCCCGATGTATCTTCTTTTTTTATTTTTTCTATATAAGTCTCAGCACTTTCTTTTGTTTCGCCTTCCGCAATAAGAAACTCAGTAAGTTGTTCTATTGTTGTTAATTCATTAATTTTATCTAATTGAACTTGTCTTCTTAAACTAAGTTCAGCAACAGCGCTTTGGGCCTTCTCTTTATCTGCAATAACTAATTTATCACATGCTGATTGATTTGAGATATTGCCATCTTTATCAAGGCAATTTAAATCTTCAATTTCTTCTTTGCTATTTTCGTCTGCATCTTTTGCTATCTTTGAAGTTATAGTTACAATGTCCTGTGAGTTTCTGGATATTTCGCCTTCTGACTTAAATTCTTTCAAACCTTTCATGTTTATACTAGTGACATTTTTTTCTGTATTTTCTTTGTAGAATTTTTCTTGTTTTTCTAGTGCTATAATTGCCGCCCTGGCACTTTTGATAAATTCCATGACCTCACAAGCCCTAGTCTGGGTGTATGCTTGATCGTCTTTAGTAAAATCGTTATCGATATCCGGGGTATTTTTGGCCACATCGTAACAAAGTTTACTCACCACAGGTATACAGCCATTAAACCGACAAGAAGTCTCATCGTAATATTGGCCATTTTGATCACAAGGATTATATTTGGCGCATTCTGAAGCATTTTTTGTTTTTTCATCCACACAATATTTTTTGTATTCAGGTGGGGGACTCTTGAATTTAGCGCTTTTTAACAGTGCGATATTTTTTTCTAAGCTTTGTGTTCGTTCTTTTTGACCTTTATACATAAAAAATTTCTGATTTTTATATTCAGCTTCGGAGCAAAATGTGGACATAGATTGTACGACAGAATTGGATAGGTGGGTATTGTATAATGTCGCAAATTTAGAATGATCTGTGGCCAGAAAATTTCTACTAGCAGCTTGAGAAATGACTTGCCCATTTGAATCTTTAAATGTTTCAGATGGAGTGGTGGTGAATATAGCATCTAGTTGTTTTTCTATGTTTTCTTGAAGTTTTAAAATAAATGGGTCTTTAGCATTGTCGATTTTAACTGTGTTGTCTTTTGCCACAATGCTTTTGAAATTTTTTGAACTATTTGAAGGCGATGAAGCAGGGCTTCGACTTCCCTTTGTTTCATCTGTATTTGAATTTTCAAGTTTTGAAGCAATAGCGGACGATTTTCGATCTTCTTCTGCTGCAGTTTGAACTTTCTTTTTTAAGTTCTCATTTTTGGCAACTTTTTCCCAAAGACAACTTGTCCAGTTGCCACCTTGCTCTAGGCAGGTGTTGTAGTGCACTTTTAGTTCCGCATCAGCTCGAATTAGATTAATAAGGTTACTGTTATCGTTTAGCGAAGAGACGTTATTGATTGATTGGCTTTCTTTCTTTTCACTGCCAAAAGTTACATTTGTACTAAAAATACAAATTAATATAAATCTGAAAATAATATGGGTCTTTTCCATTATAAATATCCCTTCTTATATATATTATCGTCAGATTAGATTGTTTTGTTGAGTTGTTTAGTTAGTTATTTTTTTGGAATTAAATACACTATGAATTACTAAGGGCTTAGTTAAAGTACATGAGGAGGTAGGGTATTAATCACTTATAACGAGTTGCCAATAATTTCTGGCGGTATGTAAAAGTGTGGATATCGGTATAGAAAGATATTTAAAGTGTCTTGCTATAAATTCCTGCACTTAGGCAGATTTGGTGGAGATTTAAAAGTATTTCTTAGTTTTGACAGCTTTTAATTAAAATGAATTTAAACAATTTAAAATCCGATAGAGGATTTATGATTTTTGGGAAAAATACTATGAATAAAGCACATCAGTTATTAACCTTTATACTTACTCTAATTTTTCTTTTTTCTTGTTCCGGTCAAAAATCAAGCCCCGTAAGCGTTAAATTAAATTTAAGTGCATTACTAGCATCTGGTTCAATTAGTTTAAATGGTGGCGTTTTAATTGTTGGACACACTTTAGATGATTCTGAATCATTTACAACCGCCATTAATACTGGGAGCCAGGATTTAGTAATAGATTTGAAAAAAGGACGATGGGAGTTTGCTGCCATTGGGTGGAATGGAACAATGCCTTTAACTGGTGAAGTTCGTTGTGCATATTCTGGTGTAAGAGACATTTCAACAGATAGTCTTAATGTAGATTTTAATTTGTCGAGATCAAATTGCAAAAGCATTAGCACTTTTAATAATGTAATTGAATTTTCCCCAAACGCATATTTGGAGCTTGATGCTGTATCTGATTTAAATCAATTTAAACGGATACAGGTAAAATCATGTCTGACTGTTGGTAGTGCTGATTGTGCAACAGTTGGTGGAAGTTATATGGACAATGGCTTAACGAAATCATTTCGTTTTGTCATTCCAGGTAACAAAAGATCTTTTGGAAGTAATAGTTTATTGCCAAGTCTCGTTAGTGCTTGCTATCAAGTTGACTCCCTTAATTCAACATACCCAAGACTTCCGGTGGGAACAGGTGGAGATGATTTTATAGAGTATAATCTGCAAGCCTTCACATCAACAGATTGTTCGGGAGATTTATTAAACTATCCATTCTTTGAGCGCTCGGCATTTATGGGGTTAAATGGAGTGTCGATTAAATCAAGCATTTCGACCGACGCTAATTCAACAATTATATACATCGAGCATAACCCAACTACGTTCAATGAGTACAACTCATCTAGTAAGGCTTATTTTGGCTTTGCTAAAGATGGAGATTTAGCTACGTTTAATAATGGTTCATACCACGAAATACCAATATCTAATTATGGCAAGATAAAATCGATTAGTTATCCATCGGCCACCACCATTACTATTTCTGGAATTGGAAAAACCTTTCAGCCATACGATGAAATTTTTTGGTATGTGAATAATGAAACAACTACTCAAGGTTGCGGTTTAGATTCAGACCCCAAAAAAAGGTTCACCTCTGGAATGTTTGGTCTAGCGTTGGTTAAATCTGTAACTAATAATGGTACTGATACATTTTTAGAATTAGAAAAAGGCATAACAACTTATCGCTATGAAGACAACTCGATAGGAGTGCTAGAAACGCCAACAGACGCCTACCTTAATACAATGTGTTCAATACAAGTTGCAAAAGTTTTTCAGTATAATAATGTGATTTTTCCAAATATTCCCAATGCCTTTATAAAGCCTTCGGCTTTTGTTTCGGGTATTGGAGGGATTGTCATGTTTAAAGTTAAAAACGAAATTAATGTGACCAATATTGATCAAGTAATAACAGCATCAGGAAAGGGATTTGATAGTGCTATTACTATTCATACAGAGGATTGTGTGACCCAGAAAAAACGCTGTTTAAAAATGGGGCTTGGTAGCTCTGGTCTCAATGGTGGTGGAATTATCGCTATTCAAGCAAATAATCTTAGATATTCGCACAATGCTGATGGCACATTTTATATAAAATCAAATGGGGATGAGTCGGCCACTGGAGAGAACCCAAAAGGTGGGCATGTTAATACTTACATAAACAATATTATGGCAGCTACAAACATGTTAACAATTAATACTTCTGCCAAAGAAACGGGAACTGGGGCGACTATGAATGGCGCTTATTATGTGAATTACTGTAATAAGGATGCAAATACAAATTTAGTAGAAGATTACAATGGGTCACCTGCAACTTGGGGACCTTTTACGATTAAGTGTTTCTAGTCAACTTTTTTTAAAAAACCAAGGCCCCAAACCGGAGACTCAGTAATTCTTTGTTTTCTTTTATTATATTCTTCCGTGGTTTTTACTGAGGCATGCCCAACATCTCGACTGATTTTATAAAGGTCAACTCCGTTATCAAGTGCTGAGCCAATATAGCTTGCTCTGGCCGAGTGAGGTGAAACTCTGTGATTTATTCCGGCTTTTTTACACCAAGTTTTAACAATATAGTCTACGGATTTAGGGTTTAAGTTTTTTACTAAATTCTTTGGGTTAAGTGGATTTTTTGTTGGCCTAAAAAAACATTGATCTTTTTTTATTTCTTCTCCATTTTTTGTGGCAATGGCCCTTATGTGTGCTAGGTATTCATCTAGTACTTGCGCGGTTTTTGGATGAATCACTTTTGTTAAAAGTTTTGCCCCTTTTGCTTTTACTTCTATGCAATGAATTCCATCAGTACAACTATAGTCTTTAATTTTTAAATTTATTAATTCTGCTTTTCTTATTCCGGTTGTAAAAAATAAATAAATGATAGCTTTGTGTAATAGATAATCGTCTTTTAACTCATCAACTTTGGCAAAAAGAGCGCGGATTTGTTCATCCGTCAGATCATTGGTGGGTTTTTGAACTTGATGTTTAGGTCTTTTAATGGAGTGGCAAGGATTAAAGGATGCAATATTTTTTTCTACCAAAAAATCATAAAAACTAGATACGGCGGCAATTTTTCGATTAATTGTTTTAGGTGCATTATCGTTTTCATGCATATAATTTCGATAGGCAACAACGTGCACTCTTTCTACTTGATGATAAGTTTTAACATCAGCAAAGTGCTCGCGAATAAACGAAAAAAATTGGCCAATATCTAAGCGATAAAATTTTCTGGTATGAGGGGATTCAAAATTATTAAAAAATTCATACTCTAATATGTGATCGAATTTTGACCGATTGTTTTTATCTATTAATTCAAAATGATCAACTTTAATCACTGCTGCATTCATAAAATACTCACAATTGTTAAAATTCTTTATGATAAAATTAAAAAAATCTTAAACATTAGTTATAATAAATAGTTTACAATAATCTAAATGCATTTAAAGGTTATTAAATCTAGGCAAAAAATGAGCTAGCTAAGAGGACAGTATGGATAAAGGTATATCTATTCTAATTTTAGATGATGAAGAAGAAATTTCTGAAATAATTTCTATGGGACTTAAAAAATTTGGCTTCAATGGAAAGCAATTTAGGGCCAAAAATTTAAAAGAATGTGTAGATTTAGTTCAAAGTAATTCCATAGATTTGTTTATTCTTGATTGGCTATTACCAGATGGAGAAGGCATTGATCTTGTTCGAAGGCTGCGCTCGTTTAAGCAATACTTGGACACACCAATAATTATGATGACTGGCCGAGAAGATATTGCTTCAAGATTACAATTTGAAAGTTTAAAAATAAAATCGATGCTCGTGAAGCCATTTTCATTAGATGAGCTTCGCATTGAAGTTTTATTAAATTTAAAAGTTCCTGAAAGTGAACCGGTAACGATACCATTGCAAACAAAATTTTTAATAATAGATGATCAAAGCGATTTGGTCGACTTAATGGCAGAGCAACTAGAGCGCGATGGCCATAAATTTATCGAAAAAGCATTTAGCTTCAATGAAGCATCGGATAAGTTGAATAAAAGCCAATTTGATTTTTTGATTACTGATTGGGTCTTAAAAGATGGAACAGGTCTAGATTTAATCAAGAAAATCAGAAATGATAGTCGCTATACTAATCTTCCGATTCTATTAATCACCGGTAAAGATGGTATAGACGATCTAATGTTATTGCATGAACTGAATATCAAAGATCACTTAATTAAGCCCTTTAGGTTCGATGAATTAAAAGACAAGATGCTTGAGTGCTGGCAGAGGTATAAGAAAGTATAGTTATTCTGCGAAGAAATTTTTAGAGTAAAATTAAGATATTCTTAATTAAATTCGGTGTATAATAATTCAACCATCTATATTTAAGGATACCTTATGTTTTCTGCTATGAAATTTACAGTGATTTTTTTATGTGCACTTTTTTACAATAGTGTAATTGCTAAAACTTTTACGATGGCCGTTCTCTATTGGAGCAATACAATCGAAGGCCAAGTTGCGATGAGGTATGGGCTAGAAAAACAAGTCGAGCAATTTAACTCTTCTCAAAAATCCAATTCAATTGAGCTAAAAAGTTTTGTTGCCGGAGATGGTAAGTCGGGAATAGAAAATCAAATCAAACAATTTCGTATGGCGCTGAAATTAAATCCAGATATTATTGTCATTCAACCTACAGACAATGCGGCTTTAGCATCAAGCTTAAAGGTTGCAAACACTCAAAAAGTACCGGTCATCGCTTATGATCAATATATTAGTGGAGGAGAGTTAACAGCATTTATAACATCCGATAACTATCAAGCGGGAGTTTTAAATGCAGAATATATACATTCACGCTTCAAGGCAGATCAAGAAATAAAAATTGTCGTCTTTGAATATCCAAGGGTAACTTCGACAATAGAAAGGGTTGATGGATTTTTTAATACATTAAGAGATCTAAATAGAAAGTTTTCAGTGCTTGCTAGATATGAAGCGGTTGAACCGGAGGGAGGCAAAAAAGCGGCACTAAGTTTTTTAAAAGACTTCCCAAACAAAGGCTCGGTTGATGTTATTTTCTCAGTTAACGATGGGGGAGGATTGAGTGTGGTGGATGAATTAATGGCTTCTAAAAGAACTGAAATTATTCATGCCACAGTTGATGGAGATCCAAAATCAATCAATAATATCAAACAAAAAAAACTTACAGTTATAGATTCTGCACAATTTTGTGCAGAAATTGGAAAACAAAGTGCCCGTCTTGCGATAGAATATTTACTAGGAAAAAAAATACCAAAGAAATTATTAGTGCCAACTTTTCCAGTGACGAGCGAAACGTTATCAATTTATGATGGCTGGAAAGCCGATATGCCGTTACCATTTAAGAAAAGCTGGAAAGCACTTGATCAAACTTGGAGTAACACATTAATACAAAAATAAATTTTCCAGTTTTAACTGTTTTTCTTCTTTGTTTTTACTTTGATGTTTGTTCTAATTCTTATGCCAAAGAGGAATTAAAAAGCGCAAATAAAAAGCAAAACCTAACAAATCCAGAACTAATTAAAATAGGTAATACCTCAACCTGCCCTTATGCTTGTGCAAAAGAAGAAAATCGCTGGGAAGGATATCTTGTTGATATTCTAAAAGCTTCAACTTCTAAAAAGTATAATTTAGAATTTGTTAATATCCCCTTGTCTCGATTACTTTTAAGTTTAAAGGCCAAACAAATTGATCTAGCAATTTTACCTTTTTCTTCAGTACGCTATGAATCTGATTACACTATCTCGAAACAATCATTAGGTTTTCATTATGTAGGCGTTTTAAAAAAAACAAGCGAAGATCGCTACTATGATTATTCATCTTTTCCAAAAACAACTGTGGTAGTTGCTGATATTGGAAATGAAACAAGTAGTTTAGTTAACAATATAAAAAACAATTCTATTCAATGTTCCATTACAACACTATCTGGCCAAGACACCGTTGTGAGATTGATAAACATGGTTAAATTGGGGCGTTCGATCTATGGGCTTGCTGATTATAACGTTCTTAGGCATCATTTAAAAAATGAACCTGGAATGTATTTAAGGCCAAGTTCGTTAACTGGATTTTCGAGTTTAAATTTAATTGCCAATAACGACAATAAAGGATTTCTCAAAAAAATAGATCAAAGTGTAGAGATTTGGATTAGTCGGGCCAGAAATAATGGCGATTTTCATAGAATTTTAAAGCTTCATGATGTGGAAGATTGGTCTAAATACGAGCAAGACAGAAGGGCAACGGCTTCCATGGGCTCTACCCTATAAGGAACGTTATCGGGTAGAAGTCAATACGCTGATTTTTTTATTTTTTTTAACTCTTCATTAAATCGCGTAATAAATTTATCGCGATCTGGAAACTGATTATTTTTATTTTGTGAAAATGCTAGATATCCATTTTCTTTATTAATAGTTGTAATTTCAACTGGCATACTGGCTTCATCTGACCAGGTTTTTTCTTTGATCATTTTTGCCAAACAATATTTAATTGCCAATCGATCATTGATATAGCCATCGCGTTTTTTTAATCCAAAAGATAATTTTTATTCTAAGATAACTTAAATTGACATTCAACGCCATTAATCCTTAAGATTTACTTATCTGTATCATGTTTTTTTTAGTTTTTTAATACTCAATGAAGGAGGATTTTCATGGATTGGAGTTTTTTTGGAGCAAGCGGAAATGAAATGTTTTTTCGGTGGGTTCATTACTTTGCCGGTGTTGTATGGATTGGTATGCTTTATTTTTTCAACTTTGTTCAAATGGACTGGTTTGCTCAGTTAAGCGCTGATGAAAAACTAAAACCTGCTCAAGGGATTGCGGTTAGAACCCTTTTACCTCGGGCCTTAAAATGGTTTCGCTACGGGGCCCTTTTTACATTTTTATCAGGCGTAATCTTAATGGGAATTAAAGCTAAACCAATTGGCTTTCAGTATTTACCCACGAGTTCATGGTGGATTTTCATTGCCACTGGTGGTGCACTTGGGACAATTATGTTCTTAAACGTATGGCTAATTATTTGGCCCAATCAAAAAATCGTCATAGCTTCTGCTGAGCAAGTTGCCGCTGGCGGATCAGCTTTACCAAATGCTGTAGATGCAGGTGCAAAAGCTCGTCGTGCTTCTCGACATAATACACTTTTTTCAATCCCAATGCTGCTATTTATGGGAACGGCATCTCACCTTCCATTGTCTGTAAATCCTGATTATAGCGGCTGGGCTTTAACAGCGGTATTAACTCTTGTTATCGGTGGATTAGAATTTAATGCTATTAAAGGTTCTGTAAAACCAATTGACAATACAATGCGAGTGACTCATTTTGGTGTTGTACTAGCAGTTATTTTATATGCAATTATTGAGATTATCGCTTAATGAGTAAGACCATTGATAAAAATATATTAAAAAAAAGTTTAAATAATAGGAGAGTTTTAACTCTCCTATTTTCTCTTTTTCTCTCTATTGGCTGTCAAAAAGAAAATGGTACAAAACCAGTGGGTCCAGTTAATCCTACTGTAGATAGAGGTCGAGCGGTGTATCTTTCGACTTGTATTGCTTGCCATAACCCCGATCCAAGTCTCAATGGACCACTTGGACCTGCGGTAATGGGTTCGAGTAAAGAATTGCTAGAGGCCAGAATTCTTCATAAAAAATACCCTGATGGCTATAGACCAAAACGTGAAACGGCATTAATGCCTACATTTCCGGAGCTAGAAAATGATCTACCGGCCCTTCATGCATTCTTAAATTCTAATCAAAATTAATAAATTTATTTTTAGCAAGATTGGACAGGCCATGCAAACATAGTTCGTGGAATAATACTCTATGGTTAAAAAAACGTTAAAAACACGACATTTTCACTATAAGGCCTTGGCCCAGGCCAAAAGATATATTCGGTTAAATTTTCATCAAAAGATTAGTTTAAAAAAAATTGCAAAGTTTTCAGGTGTGTCTGAGTTTCACTTTGCTAGAATTTTTATGGCCTACACTCATGAATCCCCTTTTCAATATATAAAAAAACTTAGAGTCAAAGAAGCGATACATTTAATGGAAGATGATCAGAATTTATCTATCACTAATATTGCGTTAAGTGTTGGCTATGATACACCCTCGGCATTTAATAAAGTATTTAAGGAACTCATAAATTTAAGCCCAAGTGATTTTCGCAAGATCGGAAAAGATAAGAAAAATGAAATTCTTTATGATTTGAGTATAAACCCAAAGCAAAAGGAAAATCCGATGAACTTAAATCTTATTCCTGAAATAATTAACCGTGGTGAAATGAATTTAGTCTATGTAGAGAAAAATGGAATCTTTAAAGAGGTCGCAATGCCCACTTGGTATGAGTTGATTCCATTGGTTGATAAAAATCTTACTAAAGAAAATATCACAGAATATTTAGGGTTAAGTCTGATAGAAAATAATGCAGATGACGACAGTAAAATGATTTATTTAGCTGGCGTAAATATGAATGAAGCACCAAAAAAATTACCAAAAGGATTAAATTTTAAACATTTTCCTGGCGGAAAATATGCAAAATTTATCTTAGTTGGAGCCACCCATCAAGTGTGGGATGCCTTCGATCAAATATTTAAAGTATTAAGTGAAAAAAATATAAAACTTCGCGATGGTGCTTGTATTGAAAATTACCTCAGTAATCCAGAAATTATACCAGAAGACCAATTAGTTACTGAACTTCTGGTTCCCATTGTTTAAAAATGTTCTTTTAAATCGAGCATTGCTTGAAAAGCCCATTCAAACGCCGGATTAACGTAATTATCTTGATTGGCAAAAAAGATTTTTCCGTTAATCGGCGCATTTACGATTTTATCAAGTCCATTGGCCAGAAATCATTTCTCAATTTTTTTGATAGAGATAAATGGTTTCTTTATCTAATTCATTATGTAGATTTTTTAAAACGTTCTGCTTTGGAATTTCCTCCAAAAACTTTAATACAAAACAGTATTACTTTTTTTAAAAAATATCTTAGTTTTCAACAAGAAGACGCAGCGTTCTACGAAGTGGTTCGGCAGCTCCCCACATTAATTGATCACCAACCGTAAAAATATTAAGAAACTGATCCCCCATGTTCATCTTGCGAACTCGCCCTACTCCAATTTTTAAACTACCTGAAATGTATTCTGGTGTGAGTTCTTTCATGGTGATCTCTTTGTGATTTGGCACAAAGTGGACCCATTGATTATGAGATTGAATCATGGATTCGATTTCATTAATTGAAATTGATTTATTAAGTTTAATGGTAAGCCCTTGAGAATGAGATCTTAAGGCACCGACTCGCACACATGTGCCATCGATTGGAATTGTTTTATTTGTTTGAAGTATCTTATTGGCTTCAACTTCTGCTTTCCATTCTTCCCGTGATTGTCCATTTTCTAATTCTGAATCAATCCATGGAAGTAAATTTGAAGCTAACGGATAACCAAAATGAGTTTTCGGAAATTCAGGAGATTTTAAAAACTCACGTCCTGCTTTTTCTAATTCTAATATAGAAGCGCTAGGACTTTTTGCTTTAAAATCTGAACTAAAATTTCCCAGGGCCTTCATTTGCATTAGAAGCTCTTCCATATTCTTTGCACCAGCACCAGATGCTGCTTGATAGGTCATACTCGAGACCCATTCAACTAAATTGTGTTGAAATAAACCTCCACAGGCCAAAAGCATTAAGGATACTGTGCAATTTCCACCAACAAAAAGTTTACCGCCACTATGAAGTGCGTTTTTTAATGCATTTAAATTAATTGGATCGAGAACGATGACTGCTTCTTTGTCCATTCTAAGGGCCGATGCGGCATCAATCCAATAGCCTTTAAAACCCATACTCATCAATTTTGAATAAACTTCTTTAGTATAATCTCCACCTTGGCATGTAAGGATAATGTCATGTTTTAACAATAAATTTATATAGTATCTATATTGAAAATAAGAACTAAGTTTATTTAATTGTTCGAATTCCTTATCTATTTTTTGATTTTTAAGAGAGCTTGAAAAAAAAGTAGTTTCAAAATAACTAAAATCATTCTCCGTTTTCATTCGTTCAAGTAGGACTGACCCTACCATTCCGCGAAAACCGACTAGCGCTAATTTCATTTTTTTCATTTTGTAAGTTCCTTTTTTGCACATTTTGATTCATTCTTTCTTGGTTGTTATATTTTGTACATTATTTTTTTCTGACAACGCTTAGGGATATTTGCCATGGGAAATAATATGAAAGCTAAAAAAATTGTTTCAAAATTTGGTGGTACTTCAATGGGAGATGCCGAATGTATGCTTCGATCAGCTGAAGTGGCACTAAAACAAAATTCAACTTTGGTTGTAGTGTCGGCC
The DNA here is from genome assembly GCA_964456675.1 of uncultured Bacteriovorax sp. Lineage (GTDB taxonomy): Bacteria > Bdellovibrionota > Bacteriovoracia > Bacteriovoracales > Bacteriovoracaceae > Bacteriovorax. The sequence continues at coordinate 16,046 of CAYWBR010000052.1, forward strand.
ACTAGTGGCACAACAAACGATTTAATTTTCTTAGGTCAAGTTGCTGAAAAAGGCAAAAAAGAAGAAGCTTTTATTATTTTAGATAAAATAAAATCGCGACATTTAAAAATTGCCGAAAATTTAAATTTTTCGGTTGATGAACTGGTCTCACTGCAGGCGCTTTTGCAAGAATTAGAAGATATGGCACGAGGAATTATGCTTTTAAAAGACTGCTCGTTAAAAGCACGCGATGCCATTATGAGTTTTGGAGAACTTTTGTCGTCGCGCTTATTCGTTAAAGCGATGGGAAATATCTTACAAAAAAATAATCAAATTAATCGTTATGTAAATTGGCTACATGCCGGTGATTATTTAATAACCGACAATGATTTTTCTAAGGCCAAACCAATGATTGCTGAGATCGGTGAAAAGGTCATGGGATTAAAAGCAATTATCGAGAGATTTGAAGAGAATAAATCTGATATTTTTGTCACTCAAGGTTTTATAGGTAAATCGTTTGATGGTGGTTTCATCACAACTCTAGGCCGGGGGGGTTCTGATTATTCAGCGGCTTTATTTGCGGAAGCTCTAGAAGCAGATATATTAGAAATTTGGACAGATGTGGCAGGCATAGCATCTACCGATCCTCGTATCACAAAGCAAGCGAAAGGAATATCAGAAATATCTTTTAAAGAAGCTAGTGAAATGGCCGTATTTGGAGCAAAAATACTTCACCCTGCAACACTTCTTCCGGCCATGCGCCTAGATATCCCAGTATTTGTCGGATCTAGTTTTGATCCTGAACTTGGCGGAACATGGGTAAAAAAATCGGTTGATCATTATCCCTCAGTAAGGGCCCTGGCATTAAGAAAAAATCAAGTGCTTCTAACTTTAACAACCCCAGAGATGCTTTATACTCATGGCTTTCTCTATATGATTTTTAAAATTTTTAACGATCATCGCGTTTCAGTGGATTCGATTACAACTTCTGAAGTATCAGTGGCCATGACATTAGATGATTCAACGTTATTAAATAAAGCACTCATGGAAGATCTTTCGAAACTTGGTGACCTATATGTTGAAGAAGGGCTAAGTTTAGTTTCCCTTATTGGTAATGATCTTCATAAAACCTCAGGACTTGCTAAAAAAATATTTGAAACAATTCCAGATATAAACGTCAGGCTTATTTGTCATGGTGCCAGTAAACATAATTTTTGTTTTCTTGTAGAGCAATCAAAGGATAAAGAGGTTATAAATAGATTGCATCAAATCTTTATCGAAAATATTAATTAGGATTAGAAAAATGAAAATTGCAGTATTAGGGAAAGGAAAAACCGGGAGCGAGGTAATTGAACTTCTAAAAATACAAAAACCCATTGTACCCGTTACTATATTTGATTCTAAAAATCAGCCTACTGTACAAAAGTTAAAAGGTCATGATGTGATAATCAGCTTTTTGCCAGGAGAGGCTTTTATGTCAATTTTAGACATATTACTAGAAACAAAAATCCCCGTAGTCTGTGGCAGTACTGGTTTTGAGTGGCCAAGAACCTTGAACTTTAAGTTAAAAGATCAAAAAATACGTTGGATATACAGCTCAAATTTTAGCCTAGGCATGAACCTAGTTCAACAAATGATAATCACCCTTAATCGTGCGCAAAAAGTTTTTAATGAATATAGTTTTTCATTACATGAAATTCATCATACAAAAAAGCTAGATGCACCAAGTGGAACTGCATTATCCTGGAAAAAATGGCTTAATCTTCCTTGTGAAATTACCAGCGAGAGATCTGGAGACGTTATAGGTTTTCATGAATTAACACTTAATACTCCCTATGAAAGTATTGTGTTAGCACATGATGCAAAATCGCGAAAAATTTTTGCCGAAGGAGCAATTTTTGCGGCCAAAAAACTGGCCACTGACCCCACCATTTCTTACGGGCTAAATTCTTTTCAAGATATTATTTCTCAAGAACTTAAATTTAAATAAAGGAAAAAATTATGAATAAAGATTTGAATCAGTACCCATTATGGACCGCAGTTATTACTCCCATGAACGATGACTCCTCCATTGACTTTCAATCTTTTGAGAAACTTTTACGGGAGCAAGAAAAAAACAAAATTGCGGTAGTAGTCCTAGGTTCAACAGGTGAAGCACTAAATCTTACCCGAAAAGAGTGTCATGAGGTTTTAAAATTTACCATGGACTTGAAATTGAATGTACCAGTAATGACCGGCATACCTGGCTTTAATCAACAGGAAACACTTGAGTATGTTAAGGAGCTAAATAATTTATATGCGCTAGACGCATACTTAGTTGTCACCCCCCTTTATGCTAAACCAGGAGAAGAAGGGCAATATAAATGGTTTAAAGCAATTTTAGACGCCTCCGCTCGTCCTTGCATGCTTTATAATGTTCCAAGTAGAACAGGGGTTAAAATGAATTTTAACTCGGTCAAAAGATTAAATGGTCACCAAAATTTTTGGGCCATCAAGGAAGCGTCTGGCTCAGTTGATGATTTCAAGAAGTATACAGAGTCAGCTCCTAATGCCTTAATGTACTCAGGTGATGATGGAATGATTTATGATTTTGCACCATTTAATTTAAAAGGTCTGGTGAGCGTTGCCTCTAATGTATGGCCAAAAGAAACATTAATCTATACTCAAAAAACATTAAACAAAGCACTTAAAAAAGAGGAAGATCAGTCTTGGAAAAAATGGGCCGACACCCTTTTTATTGCTTCAAATCCAGTGCCTGTAAAAAAACTAGCATTCCATAAGAAAATGATTAAAACAGAAATTCTTCGGGCCCCTTTAAGTCACCTCGACTTAAAAGACATGTCTCTAGTTATATCTGCAGATAATGAAGTTTCATCGTGGTTAAAGCAAAATAGCTAAACCTGGTTTAAGGGCAATCTTCAATTTTATAGACTAAGGTCTTTATTAATTTTGATGGTTGCTTCTCACCTCTTTCGGTTGTCCATATTTCGACAACTTGTTCGAGGGGGATTTCGATTACCTCTTTAGACTCTATGGCAGGTTTAAATATTCGAAGTTTTTTATGAATAAGAGTTTCGGATCTTGGTGCAAAAAGATATGTTTTCTCGTTTCCAAAAACTTGGTTATTTTTATCAAAAACTGGAATAGTCTCCTCATTAATAGTTCTAAATGTATCGTGTGTATAAAGACAAATATCGCTAACTGGAAATGATCGGCGAAATCCATTTTGGGCTTCAAATATTATGTTTTTTGAAACGACATTAAATCGGCGT
>CAYWBR010000053.1:0-18803 GCA_964456675.1 uncultured Bacteriovorax sp.
AATACTCCAGAGTTTAATAATCTTGTGAAGAATGGAACAATTTTAACTGAAGTTGTTAATGATGATGCAACTAATGTAAAAAAAGTTGCTGCAGGAAGAATCGATGGAGCGTTTATTGATCTTTATAATTTGGAATGGTTTCTAAAAAAAGAAATTAAAGAAGCCAGTGGAAAAGTTCAAGCGAATGCGAAGTCTTTGGGAGACAAAAATTTAGTTTTAGCAATGAATCTTAAGTCTAATGAGAAAAATGCTAATGAGACTCTTAAAAAAGGCTTAGCAAAAATCAATGTAGAAAAAATATTAAAAGAATATATTGCTACTAATTTAAAATAGTTTTTGAAGAAATGATTGCTTCGTCTGTAGTTTCAAAAATTACTAACGAGGCATTCATTTTTAAAAATAGTTCAAATTAACCTAATCTACATAAGTAAATCTCACGCATACCTGACAAGAAAAGTTAACTTAATCAAAAAATAATAAAATTATACAAACCTCGTTGGTGTCAGAAAAATGGCAGACCAGGTTGCTTATTGGTCTTTTTGGTTTGAATGTGCGCACATATTCAAGTGTGCAGTGTGTATTTTTGAGATAGCAAGCATAAGTGCTTAAAAAAAGTATTGTCAAACATCAAAACTGAGAAAATAATTTAGATATATTATTCGCGGAAATCATTCGTTAATGAAAACATCTCAAAGGAGTAGAGAATGAAAAAATTAGCAGTATTAGCGGCAATCGCTACAGTTACATCTGTAAATGCAGGTGAAGTTTCTTTAAAAGGACGCTTTGATTATTCAAGTGTTGAGCAAAAAACGAGTACAGGTAAGACAACTTCTGGCCAGTATTCAATTGGCTTTTTAAGACTTGGTGGCAAGGCAAAAATTAACGAATCAACATCTGGTCTTTTATCTTTGGATTTAAAAGATTCAAATGATGCAACGGCAGTTAACGGTGTTTCTGAGTTCGTCGATAGAGCTCAAATCACTAAAGCATTAGGCATGGGTTTTTCTGTTACTTTGGGTAAGCAATTTACACTTGTTTCAGGTAATGAGAACGGAAACACTTCAAGAGATTTGTACACTGTTTCTAAGTTCAATGACAGTACGCCAAATAATTTAGTTGGTGCTACTGTTGAGTATGAAGTTGCAGGTCAATCATTCGCTCTACAACACTTAGAAGGGAACACTTCAAACCTAGTTGATAAAAAAGCTACAGGTATTGCATATTACGGTAACTTTATGGACGGAATGGTTAAGCCAACAGCTTCATACCACAAAGTTGGTACTGACACTTCTGGAAAATATAATGTGTTCACTACGTTAGCTGCTCAAGTTAACTGGCAAGCTCTGACTTTTGAACTTGATTATTTAATGTTAACTCAAGAAGCTGCTACTGATAAAGAGCTTAAGTCTATCGTTGCTCATGCTAGATATACTCATGGTATGTGGGTTCCTTTCTTTAAATATATTAAAGAAGATGGGGAAGGTTCATTTGACATGGGTGATGGTGTAAATGCACGTGAAACTGAAAGAACAGCTATGGAACTAGGTCTTGAAATTGTTCCAAACAAAGACGAAGATTTCAGATACCACGTTGTTTACTCATCTGCGGAAAAGAAAAACTCTACAGGTACTGCGAATAAAATCGAAGATACTAAGATTATCGCTGGTGTAGCTTTCGGTATGGATTTACTTAAGTAATTAGTTTTAACTAATCTTAAATAGAAAAGGGGAGTCTTCGGACTCCCTTTTTTTTTGCCAAAATTTCAAATACTTAAAGGTTTTTTGGACAATTTTTACCTGCTGGTGAAAATTGTCTAGACAATTTTTACCTATGGGTTAATATTGTCTTATGGAAAAGAATCACCGTTATCTTCAAAAATATGTCAGTAATGATTTAAATAAAAAGATGGTTTTTATCTCGGGACCGAGGCAAGCAGGAAAAACAACTTTTGTTAAAGACATAATTGATCCAAAATTTTCAATTTATCTTAATTGGGATGATATTGACGACAAAAGATCGATTCTTGCTAGAAATTGGTCAGATGAAATAAAGCTAGTCGCACTTGATGAAATTCATAAATATAGTCGCTGGAAAAATTTTTTAAAGGGAACTTACGACACACAAAAAGCAGTCCGCAATTTTATTGTAACTGGAAGTGCGAGACTTGATCTCTATAAAAAAGGACAAGATTCAATGGTGGGGCGTTTTTTTTCTTGGCGACTTCACCCACTATGTCTTTCTGAGCTTAGAAATGTTTTTAATGATCATCGTGAAAATTTAATTCTAAAGTTGATGGAGCTCGGTGGTTTTCCTGACCCATTTTTCCAAGATGATCCTACCTATGCCAAACGTTGGCGAAATGAACGAATTAAATTGGTGTTTAGGCAAGATATTAATGAAATTGAAAATATAAAAGACATTAGCCTGTTAGAGGCTTTTTATTTTTTGTTGCGCGAGAGAGTGGGAAGTGAAGTTGTTCTTTCTAATATGGCCAGAGATTTAGAGATTGCACCCAAAACAGCGAAAAATTGGTTGTCTCTGTTAGAGAGAGTTTATGCTTTATTTATAGTTATGCCTTATAGTAAGAATTTAACAAAGGCGATTGTTAAAACGCCAAAGATTTATTTTTACGATAATGGAGAAGTGGAAGGTGAGATTGGGAGTAAATTTGAAAATTTAGTCGCCACTCATCTTTATAAGAAAATTCAATTTTTAGAAGATGCTACAGGGGAAAAATACGAATTAAATTATGTTCGAGATAGAAACGGTCCCGAAGTTGATTTTCTTATCGTAAAGAATAGGAAGCCTCTTCTTTTAATTGAAGCGAAAGCAAGTGATAGTGCTCGCTCAAAATCACTTTATTATTTTATGGAAAAATTAAAAATTGAAAAAGCTGTTCAATTAGTACTCAACCCAATTAAAGCTAACACCAAAGATGGCATTCTTGTTATATCGGCCGATGAGTGGCTGTCGCGGAAATTAGAGTTAGAATTTTAAAATTTAAATAAAACCTTCTCAAGATTTTTCAATGCAAATTCTAAATTTAAAATGGTAATACCATCATCGGTAATGCGAGGGTTTTCTTCCATGCAAAAGACAAAGCATTTTGATTTTGGATAATCTGATTTAAAAGTTCTAAGCGCACTTAAATCTTCGGACCTGATCTTATTTGTGCGTTTTACTTCAATGGCGGAAAAAGAATCTTCTCCGTAAATAATAAAATCAACTTCCACCTTGCTTGCTGTCCTGTAAAAATATAAATCTGCTGAATAATCTTTATTATCGATCAATGCCCTTAAGTGCTGAAGGACTAGGGTTTCTATTGCTGGGCCGTCAATTTCTTCGTCAGAATCAAGAGGACCCTTTTTTCTTAAAGTCCGATAAACTCCAACGTCAAAATAATAAAATTTTGGGCGAGACGACATTTTTCGTTTTGCTTTTACTTGAAACACTGGAAGTCGACTACCAATCATAAGATCTTCTAGCACTTGAATATAAGCATCAATGGTTTTTCTATCGACACCAACATCACTTGCAATATTTTGTGAATTTAAAATGTCCCCTTGTGAAAACGCTAATACTTCAAGAAACTGGCTAAATACTCCAATGTTTCTAGTCAATGCTTCTTGCTGGACTTCTTCGCGCAAATAGGTGCCCACATAACTTTTTAAAAAATAATTTGCTTGATCTCCGATAATTGCCATTGGCAATAGACCAAATTTTAATGAATGTTGGAGATTGAAATCATTATCTAATTCAAAAGCAGTTAAGGGATGAAATTTTTTAATCAATGCCCTACCAGCAAGTAAATTAACGGACTGTTTTTTTAATTTACGTGCGCTTGATCCTGTTAATACAAATTTAAGCTTGTTGGTTTCAATTAATTGGTGAACGTAATTTAAAAGCTCAGGGCATCTTTGAATTTCATCAACAATAATCCATTTTTTTTTAGAGGCTAAAATATGCTCTTTAAAAAGATTAGGGGATCGAAGGTATGATTGATAAAGCGCCTGGTCTAGTAAATCAATATAGAACGCTTCTCTAAACGTCTCTTTTACCCAGGTTGATTTTCCTGTTCCTCTTGGCCCAAGAAGGAAAAAGCTTTGTGAATTCGGATAGTTAAAAAATCTAGGATACATACTCCCTATTATACAGTAAAAAAGGGAGTTTGTCTCCCTTTCTATGCTTGCAATTAGTGGCCAAGGTTTTAAATCTCGACTTTGTTAACCATGAGCTGAATGGATTCGTTACCGTTAAAACGATTTAGACTCAGAGTGAAGGTGATTTCTAGAGGCGAGCGCTTTGTTTGTTGAAGTGAATAGGCTTCAGTTGGTTTAAGCGCTAAAGGCTTTCCTAGATAATTGAAGCTAATGCCCTTCATCTTGATTTTTTCTTGTCGAAAATTCCAACGAACATGGGAGTCTTGAAGAATGTCGTACGACTCAAGGTTAACATTATTCATTTTAAAAACCGGCTTACTGTTTCCCATTCCAAACGGCTCTAAAAGGTCAAGTTCGCGCATTAGGCGTGGATCTATTTCGGAAGCTTCTATTTCTAAGTCATAAAAATCGCTATTAGTTCTCAGTATGGCCGGAATATTTTTTAAGTAATCTCGTATTTTTAGAATAAAGGGCTGAAAATTTTCTTTATTCATTGAGAGACCTGCAGCTGCTTTATGTCCTCCAAATTTAATAAAGAACTCTTCACAGTGCTTTAGGGCCTTAAAAATATCTAACTCCCCAGCACTTCTTGCAGAAGCTTTTATAACACCTTCATGATCAGCATCTGTAAATATAATTGCGGGCACACCGAAGCTCTCTACGATTTTAGAAGCTACGATACCAATTACTCCCTCGTGCCAATGGGGTTGATAGAGGATTGCGATTAAGGGGTCACTATCATCAAGGGATTTAGAAAATAGAGTTTTAGCTTCGTTGTAAACTTCGCTTTGAATAAATTTACGTTCAGTGTTGCATGCTTTTAAGTGCTCGTAGCATTCACGAGCTACTTCATAGCGAGAAGTGGTTAGAAGTCTAAGTGCCAATTCTGGGTGGTCAAGTCTACCTTTGGAGTTAATCAATGGTCCTATTTGAAATGACAATTTTTCTGATGGAATTTGCTTTGCCTGTAATTCTTCATTGGTAAAAAACTGTCTAAGACCTATGAATTCAGTTTCCTTTAATTGTTTCAATCCATGGCGAACTAGTTTTAAATTCACATGATTGAGAGTTGCAAGATCACAAATTGTTCCGATAGCAACAAATTGAAGAAGGGGATAGACGGAAGGGATCTGGTAGTTTTTCTTTAAAAGCTGATTTCTAATTTCAACACAAACTGCAAAAGCAACAGCAACACCAGCTAATGGTTTTAAATCTTCATTGCTTTCATCTCTACGATTTGGATTTACTACTGAAAAAGCTCTTGGCATTTCTTCTCTGGCGTCTTTGTGATGGTCTGTAATAATGAGGTCAATGCCATTTTCTAATGCGTGCAGTGCCGCCTCGTTATTGGTAATTCCACAATCAACGGTAATTAAAACTTTAATACCTTTTTCTTTTGCCTGATCGATAGAAGAAACATGAAGACCGTATCCTTCAACAAAGCGCGAAGGTTGAATGAGCTCAACATTGGTTGAAAGCTCATCTAAATTTTTAAAAAAGTGATAAAAGAGCGCACAAGAGGTTGTGCCATCAACATCATAATCGCCATAAATAGCAATTTTTTCATTATTGATTAATGCTGCGATAATGCGCTCACTAGCTTTTTTTAGATCTTTCATGCTTGTCAGATCTGGCAGCGATTTTAAATCCCATGAAAGAAAATCTGCTAGCTTCTGGCCAGTTAAACCTTTTCTTTCAAAAAGCCTTTTAGTAACGGGGTGAAATTGTTCCATAAGCGCCTATTCTAGCAAATAGGCCAAGAGTTTGTCCCTAAAAGTTAGTATTTACCAGAGTACGGTAAGGCCTTTAATTAATTCATCTTCATGCATTTCGTGACCCGCCGCAAATAAATGATCATACTCAGCAGAATTTTTAGAATGAATTTTCGCAAAGTAGTTTGATGGAAGAAAAGATTTTTTGCACTGGCCGCATTTTTTTATTTCTTCAAATGATTCCATAATATGTCCACATAAGTGACACTTTTTTACTATTAATTTTTCTATTTTTGCTGTTTTCAAATCAATCTTCATGAGACCTTCCTGAATTCATTTAAGATACAATTAACAAACTATCCGTGTCGGATATAGCTCACTACGATCCTTTAGTGAGAAACTTAGCTACTCATCGATATTCACAAAAAAAAATTGAGGAAAAAGTGGAAAATTTTTCCATATAAAAATATTAGCAGAGTGATTTTGTTTTTTTGTTTATTAAAAATTAAGTTTATCTAAAGCAAGTTGGGCAAATACCAAAGTATAATAAAATAATAATTAAAACTTTCAGGAGATATTGTGTGAAGAATTTTATCGTGTCACTTTTCTTATTTTTATCGTTTGGAGCATCAGCTCAACTTAGTAGTGAACAAAAATCATTATTAGATAAACAAATTGAAGTTGTTAAAACTTGGGCTTCAGATGCAATTGTAGTTAACGCAGTTAAAGCGCATAACACAACACCACCTGAAAACTATAAGACAATGAATCAAGACGCTTGGAAAGCTCTACCTGTCTTAGATGCTAAGGTAAGAGACCTCTCAAAAAATGCAGTAGCTGAATTTATAAAATCCAAAAAAACTGATGCAGTTTCCGAGGCATTTGTTAATGCCGCCGATGGTACGAAGGTTGCTTTATTGTCTAAAACTTCTAGTTGGTCGCACGCTACAAGTGGAAAGCATAAAGATCCAATGGCCAGTAAAACATGGATTGGTGAAATTGAACTAGATGAATCAACTGGTTCACAACAAATTCAAGTTTCAGTACCGGTGTTAGATGGTGGAAAGCCAATAGGTTCAATGGTTGTTGGTTTTGCTATTTCTAAATTAAAATAATCAGATCTTTTTTTATTGGTGTGAGTTTTATGAGAATTATTCGAAAAATAGGTATTAAAAAATTTCTAATCTTGTTATCTGTTGGTATGAGTTTAATATCACTAATTTCAGGTGTTCTCATTGCTTACACTTATAATAATAACGTCAAATTTATAACCGATAGTTTTAAGAAAAATGCTCAAGCCAATGAAAGGGTTATCAATCAAACAATCGATGCTTCTTATATAAATACTACCGCCATGGCGCTTCTTACTCAAAAAGATATTGATCTTTTGGAGCGAGATATCAAAGCAATGAATGAATCAAGAAAGCTTTTTGCTGATAACTTAAATCAGTGTGGTGAAGAGTGTGCATCGTTAAATGAAATATATAAAAAATATGAAAAAGAATTAGATGAAATTATTAATAAAAAAATATTAATGGGAAAATATGCTGAAGGAATAGAATATTACATTGCAACAGTATCAAAAACATATCAATCGATGCTTGATGAAATTAGTGGCATGAGTATGATTTTGGCCGAAGCTGGTAAAAAATCACTCTCTGATTCAGAGGCTAAGTATAAAGTTGCACTTAAAATAATTATTGTGGCATCTCTAGTGTTGATAGTGTTATCGATTCTAATGGGGATTATTTTCAAAAAAGTTTTAATCTCTTTATTAGAAGAAATGTCGTCTCGTTTACATGAATCATATCTATCTGTAAAAGATTCAGCTGATAACGTAGCAGGCACAAGCCACAGTCTTTCAGAAGCTGCTACAGAGCAGGCTAGCTCCATACAATCATCAAGCCAAGCAGTTCATGAAATATCTGAAATGATTAATAGAAATAGTGAGCATGCAAAGTCTTCGGCTTTAAAATCTCAAGAAAGTCAGGCTAGAATTGAAGAGGGAAAAAAAGCAATTGAAGACATGCTAAGTGCTATGAGAAAAATAAATGATTCAAATAATAGAATTGATGATGAAGCAAAAAAGAATGAAAAAGAATTCCAAGAAATAACGGCACTTATTTCTGAGATAAGCGAAAAAACAAGAATTATTAATGATATCGTATTTCAAACAAAACTTTTGTCATTTAATGCTTCAGTTGAGGCCGCAAGGGCCGGTGAGCACGGGAAAGGATTTGCTGTTGTTGCCGAAGAAGTTGGAAATTTAGCGACAATGTCGGGGACTGCTGCAACTGAAATAAATGCAATGCTTGAAACATCTATTAAGCGAGTTAATGAAATTGCAAGTGCCTCTAAACAAAGTTTAAATAGCTTAATTATTTCGGGAAAATCTTCTGTCGAAGAAGGTAATCAAAGTGCAAAAAAATGTGATGAGATTTTTGAGCGAATTGGTGAGGAAGCCTCACAGATAAATGTTATGTTGCAAGAGATTGATGAAGGGACAAAAGAGCAGGCCCAAGGAATTGTTGAAGTAAATGGTTCGATGAATGAATTAAATCAGGCGACTGAAAAAAATTCACAAATGGCACAGTCTGCAGCCACTTTGGCAGGTAAGCTACAGACTGATTCAGAGTCTTTAGAGTCGGTTGTTAATGAATTGAACTACACTCTTAATGGGGCTTAAATTTCATTAAAATTGAAATCCACCAGAGCTAGGTTGTCTCACAAGATTTTGGTCAGTGCCGAAAGTATACTGGTCTCCTAGCATTGGCATTCTCTGAAGGTTATTTGAAATATACCCAGTGTATTGTAAATTGTGATCCTGGTACGAGTTTTGGAAAGGATTTTGATAGGTGTTTGAGTAGGAGTTAGTTCCCCAGTTAAGGCCCATGCCTGGGTATGATTGCTGCATAAAATTTCGTCCCATACCTATATTATTATAGAACATATTGTTTTCGTAATAATCTCTATAAAACGAATGCTGTGGGAGCATTTGTTCATAAGCTGGCATATAGGACATACTCATTTGTGATTGACTATTAAATTGATTACTTTGAATCAAGCTTGTTAAATGCATCAATACTGCTAAAACTTGCTGGTCATTTGGTTGAGCAACAAATTGATTTTCATCTTTTGGTTCTTTTTTAGGTTCTTTATTGGAATCCTTTTTTTCATTTTTTTTGTCATAGTCAGCAACGATTTTTTTTAATTCATCAATTTTATTTGCCATATCGTCTTTTAAGTCAGAAATAATTTTTTTCTGACAAGTGACTAGGTCTTCTAGATTTTTAATTTGGTCTTCTTTCGATATTTTGTTAGCTACTTCTTTTGAATCGCTCTTCTCTGGTTTTAAGTTTTCAACTTTTTCTTCAGAAGCAATAGACCTGCTTATAAGATGACGGTGTTGGTTGTGTTGTAGTATCCAAGTTGTAGAAAAAATTGATAAAGTTGTTACTGATAATATTAGGTAAGATTTTTTTAATTGCATAAATTCCCCCTTAAGATAAGTAATATTTAATAAGCAATCTCTGTGCCAATGCTAAATATTGGGAATGTATGAAAGTAAATTTCAAAGTGGTTAAGGAACACACAATTCGGTAGAAAAGTGTCGAAAAACTAGACAGGTTTGTAATTAATGCAAGAGAGGCTTGTTCCGTACTTTAGGATGGGCCTCTCATTTTTGTAAATTATTCTACGCTCTCGATTGCTTTTAGCGTTTTATTCATTTGTGCTTCTAATTGCTTCATCAACATGATTTCTTGTCTTAAGCGAATTTCTTCCATTTTCTTTTGCACCATTTGACGATTTCGCTCTTCTAACTTTGCTCTATAAAGAACCATTTTTTGAGATGCTGTTAATGGCTTTCTTACAGCAACTTGTTTTACAACAGGGGCTTCTACTTTTTTTATTTCCACGGCTTTTTCTTCAGTTAATTTGCCGTTGATGTTTAGTGTTGGTGACTCTAGCACTTCATCAGCAAACGCTAAATCGTCCGGGGTTACGGTATCTTGAGCCATTGAGTTGATGCTTAACAAAGCTAGTGCAAAAAATAGTTTCTTCATAATCGATCCTTTTTATTAATAGACCCTTTCAAACATAAATGTGGATCTGGTCTATCTTAAAAAGAAACGAAGCGTCTAGGGGTGTGTAAAAATGTAAGAGGTTATTATACATGAAAATGCGAACTTTCAATAAGTTAATGTGTAATATCAGTTTTTGCCATACTAGATATTGTGTGTTTTTGGCCTTAACCTAGCTATATATAGTACACCAGAGAAGGAGTCCTAAATGCACACACAACAAAGCACTATTAGTACTGGTTCGTTTCAAATTCATCCTTACACCGAAAACAAGCGGCACAATAAATCAAAGCCACGTGTTTATTCTAAGGGAATGGGAAAGGCCGTTGCTGACAGAACCATTAATCGAAAAATTACTAAAAAATTAAAGACACCAGACATTCATTTTGTTGAGTTTGATTTTCGAACAGATGTATCACTTAATGATGAAGTTAAAAATTATTGTGATGAGAAAGGTTTTAAGGAATATAGTTATAAAGTTGTAAAAAAAACAACAGAACAAATATCTGTGACAATTTTGGTTTTTGCCATTGAGATGATAGAGGAGTGGGAAGATGTGGCCTATAGAGTTGCACTTGGCAACACTCTTTTACACGATTGGAATCAAGAAGTTGAATTTAGAAAAATGCGCGATCATTTGGAAAAGGCATCTTTGCTTATGTCGGGAAGACACCTTCAGCATGGAGATGAAACTCAGCCTTCACGAAACATGGAAGTCTTCACTAATTGTGCAACCAGTGCTTCTTCGTTTTTATTGTTTTATTTACTTCTAAATGGAAGCGGGGTTGGTAGAGCACTAGATGATCAAATGATGTTGGTGGACTATTCATTTTTGCCAATCATTGTTCCGGTAATAGATGGTCGGCATGGGGATGTTCTTTCTGGGGAAATTTCTGAACGTTTAGATTTAAGAAGTGCGAATCATTTATATAAAGATAAAAAAATTACAATTTTTGAAGTGCCTGACTCTCGGGAAGGATGGGCCCACGCCGTTGAAAAAATGGAAGTGATGGCATTTAGTAAAACTCATCGCGATGAAGTTTTAATTTTAGATTTTTCTAAGGTACGACCTAGAGGCTCAGCTATCGGAGGGATGCAAAACCGACCTGCGTCGGGTCCTGGCCCATTAATTTTAGCAATTGAAAAAATGGCAAAAATGCGTGATGCTGCCATGGAGCCTTGGCGAGCAACGATGTTTGTTGACCATTATTTGGCCGAGTGTGTATTGGTTGGAGGTGCGAGAAGAGCAGCACGTATGGCCACAAAAACCTGGAGAGATCCAAGTGTTTTAGATTTTGTAAATTTAAAGCGTGGTGGTTTTCTTTGGAGTTCAAATAATTCAGTGACAGTGGATGAAGATTTCTGGAGTTTTGTACGGGATGAATCAAATGTGTCTCAAGAAGCGCTTCATGCGCGAAGTGTCTTTAAGGCCATTACTGAAGCATCTTATTTTGATGGAACAGGTGAGCCGGGATTAATTAACCAGGATAAACTTAGTCAAAATAAAGAAGGAATTGAGGCATACTTAGATGGAAAATTCGCCGAAAGTAAAAAATATAAAATAGAAAGTGAAACATTGGAATTAACAAAGGCTTTGGCAAAAGCAGCTAGCGAGTTGAAGTATTTGCAAATCACAAATCCATGCGGAGAGATCACTCTAAATTTATTAGGTGGCTATTGCGTGATAGCAGACGTGGTACCGTACCATGCTGATAGCGATGAGGATGCGATAGATGCATTTAAAACTGCAACCAGAGCTCTTATGCGTGTTAATTTGATGAATAGCATGTACGAAAAAGAAGTTAAACGTACCAATCGCATAGGTGTAAGCATTACTGGCTTTCACGAGTGGGCCTTTAAAAGATTTGGTTACGGCTTTAGAGATATCATAAACGAAGATAAGACCCGTGATATGTGGCTTTTATTGTCGCGTTTTAAGCGTGAAATTGTGGCGGAAGCAAAAGCATATGCTCAAATTTTAGGAACAACCATTCCACACACCGACACAACAATTAAGCCTGCCGGAACTACTTCTAAACTATTTGGACTTACAGAAGGGGCACATCTTCCTTCTATGCGTGAATATTTACGTTGGGTACAGTTTAGAAACGACGATCCTCTAGTCGAGCATTATCGACAAAGAGGGTATCCACTAAAAGTGCTAAAAACATATTCAGGTACAACCGTAGTTGGGTTCCCTACCCAACCTGAAATCTGTAAACTTGGCATGGGAGATAAGTTAGTTACTGCAGCGGAAGCCACTCCAGAGGAGCAATATCAGTATTTACGTCTATTAGAAAAATACTGGATACGTGGAGTCGCGGATGATGGGGTAACTCAGTTGCCAGAGTCGGGTAATCAAATTAGCTATACACTAAAATATAATCCTGAAGTTGTGAGTTACGATGAGTTTGTTAGCACTCTTCTTGATGGTCAATCGGGTGTTCGTTGTTGTTCTGTTATGCCGATGACAGATACATCGGCTTACGAATATCAGCCTGAAGAAAAAATGACAACGTCACGTTATAATCAGGTGATAAGTGAAATTCAAAGCGACGAAGAAGACACGGTAGAAGAAGTTTCGATGGTACATGTTGATTGCCAAAGTGGTGCTTGTCCAATTGATTTTAAAAATTAAATAAAAAAAACCCACTTTTAAAAAGTGGGTTTTTTTTTACTTTTTTAGTAATTAAGTGCTTTTTTCAAGTTTTGATCTAAGGTATCTAGGAAAGCTTCAGTAGTTAAATACTGATCAGAAGACACTTTGTCACCGTGAATACAAACTGCTAAGTCTTTAGTCATTTTTCCAGATTCAACAGTTGCTACACAAACTTTTTCAAGCGTTTCTGCAAAGTTGATAAGCTCTGGAGTGTTATCAAGTTTACCTCTGTGAGCAAGGCCTCTTGTCCATGCAAAGATTGAAGCGATCGGGTTAGTTGAAGTTGGTTTTCCCTGTTGGTGCATTCTATAATGACGAGTAACCGTTCCGTGTGCAGCTTCTGCCTCCATTGTCTTTCCATCTGGAGTCACAAGTACTGAAGTCATTAGACCTAATGATCCAAAGCCTTGAGCAACAGTGTCTGATTGTACGTCACCATCGTAGTTTTTACAGGCCCAAACAAAATTACCATTCCACTTAAGGGCAGAGGCAACCATATCGTCGATTAGTCTGTGTTCGTAAACGATTCCTAGAGATTCAAATTTCTTTTTATAGTCTGCTTGATAGATTTCTTCAAAGATGTCTTTGAAGCGACCATCATATTTTTTTAAGATAGTATTTTTTGATGAAAAATATAAAGGCCATTTCTTTGAAAGGGCCATATTAAAACATGAGTGGGCGAATCCTCTGATAGACTCTTCAGTGTTATACATAGAAAGTGCAACACCTGGACCCTTAAAGTTATAAACTTCTTTTTCGATCTTTTCGCCGTTTTCACCTTGGAAAGTAATCGTAAGTTTTCCTTTTCCTGGAACTACGAAATCTGTAGCGCGGTATTGGTCACCAAAAGCATGACGACCGATCATGATAGGTGCAGTCCAATTTGGAACTAGTCTTGGAACGTTTTTACAAATGATAGGTTCTCTGAAAACTGTCCCATCAAGAATGTTTCTAATTGTACCATTAGGGGATTTCCACATTTCTTTTAAGTTAAATTCTTTTACACGAGCTTCATCTGGTGTGATCGTTGCACACTTAATACCTACGTTATACTTTTTGATTGCTTCAGCAGCATCGACGGTTACTTGGTCATTAGTCGCATCTCTATGCTCCATTCCAAGGTCGTAATACTTAATATCAATATCTAAGTAAGGGAGAATCAGTTTATCTTTGATGAATTTCCAGATGATTCTGGTCATCTCATCACCATCAAGTTCTACTACCGGATTAACAACTTTAATCTTTTTCATACGGATATTCCTTTTGGTTGGATTAATGAAATAGTTATTGCATTCTAAAAATTTTTTGGCCGTTTTGTCGAGTGAAAAGGCATAAATTTACAACTCAATCATTAAGCAACAGAGCTTATATGGCCTTTTTTCAATATAAAAAATTTATGAACTTTCTCAGCTATCTTGTGTTGTTCATGAGTTTTTTGATAAAAGTCGTTGATTCCAAATTGAACCAATTCTTTTAATTCTTCTGGTGTTGTCGTGCGAGACAGAAATAACAGCGGAAGGTCCAATTTGTTTTTAAAAGTTCTAATGAGACCGGTGATTTCAAAAGCGGACATATCATGCATATTATTATGAATGATGACTAGGTGGTAGGTTTTAGTTTCTTTTTCAAGCATATTTAATAAATGAAAACCGCCGGTAGAAAATTCTACGTAAAACCCCATTAAGCGCAAACGTGAAGCAAGTTGATTTCGATAAGTGGTATTTTCATCAGCAATGATGATATTAAAATCTTGCTCGGTGAAATGTTTGTCGTCAGTTGTACTGATATTGGTTCTAGTGTTCATATTTATTTTTTCTTCTCGTCAGAGTAACGTTTTACTGCCTGGGTTACTAGCTCTTCAGCTTTTTCCATTATTTGTTTTTCTTCTTTTTCAGACAATTTCTGGCCTTTAAATTTAGGGATCAAAATATTATCTTTGATGTACTTTTCTGCTATTTGGCCAGAACTAGTAGTCTTAAGATTGCCCCAGACAAATGCGTCGCCGGAATAAAGGGCTTTTCCAATAAGTTTTGTAAACCATCCAGTTTCTTTTAGTTGTTTTTCAATGGAATAATCAACTAGCTTTGTACCAAATCTAGGAGAGTTTACCAGTTCGCCAATGATTTCGTTTTTGATATTATCTTGGGCCCTTGTTAACTCTGTCCCATTGAGATCTTTTCCTTCGATGAGTGCAGGCTTGACTACGCTATTCATTATATTTTCACGCATTTTTCGGCCAAACTCGCTGTCAAATATCGCGTTGATGGTCTCTCGTCTAGTAAGTTCATCTTTTAAGTTTAGTGGAACATCTTTGTCGCTAATTCCTTTGAATGCATCGACTATATTTGAACGAACCATCGTCTTTAAGAGTTGGTCTAGGGCTCCATTTTTTTGTAACAGATCAATCACTTCGCGTTTTGCTTTATCGGTGTTGCCATTTTGTAGCTCTTTGGCAAGTGTTTGGAAGATTTCATCAAGGGATTTTTTAGCTACATTTATATCGTAATCGATATATTGCCCTAGTAGAATAGCAGCAGGTTTTAGGATTGGATCAACTTTTTTATCATCCATTTCAGTCCAAGGCTCCCCACCTGGAAGTGCCATGCCAAGGCAAGGTAAAAAAGATGAAAATTCATCTTTTACACTTTTGCTAATTTTGTCTTCATCACCACTGGTCATCCAGTTATTCATAACTGATTTAACAAATCCAACCGTTTTTGTTTCAAGGCCTTTGGTACAGATACTTAGTTTTTCCATGAAACCATCGGCCATTGATACAGGGCGAAGGTTGTTTAAACATTGTTTGTAATTGCCAATCAAGTTATCAATTTGATTTTTATTGCGATCATAATCTTCACTGCCAAGAGTTTTTTTCAATAGAGGGAGAACTTTCATTTCGCCTAAAGATTTGGCAAATTCAATGGCATAATCTTTTACACATTCATCTAATTCTTCTGTCAATTTTTCAACGATCTTTCCAGATTTATCGACACAAACGCTAAATTGATCTTCAGTCAGTTTTATTTTAAGTGGGCTTTCTGAAATTGAAAGTTGAGCTTTTACTTGGCTTTTACCGTAGGCCAAAACAATAGATTTAGTAGCATCTTTTTTCATTCCTTGAATACAAGGGTCACTATTTTTTGAAGCGTTCAGGCACTGGGTAAAACTGCCAAGTAATTTTTCGCGTAAGGCTTTTCTATTCTGTGAATTATCTTGGACTGCAGTGTCAGCTAAATAATTATTGAGATTGTGGTTGATTTGCTCAGAACCAACTTCAAGCATAACCGTCTTGCCAATTCTGTCGCTACATTTCTCAATATTAGTAGTGTAGTCTCCAATAGAAAATGACTGATCGTCCTTTTCAGAAAGACAATTTTTGAGTTTCGTTTGGAAGCTCAATCGTAAGTTATCACCAACTTCTTTACGATCTTTATACATATCGTTGGTGCTAGAATTATATTGGGCAGTACCAAGATAAAGTGCTAATTCCTTAATACTATTTTTTAAACATCGGTTTATTGGGACCATTACGTCTTTTGCGCTTTTTCCTTGATCCACACACTCATTAGTTTTTTTTGTTAAGTCAGATTTATAAGAATTAATTTCGACACTACTTAAGTTTAGCTTACTTAGTCCTCCATTTTTGTTTACAAAATCGTCAATATTTAATGCAAACAATTGTTCTGAAATTTCTTTGGCAGCGGAAACCTTTAGTGCATCAGAGCAGTCACTAAGAATTTTGTCAGAAGGAGAGGTTCCTAAACAACTTTTAAATTTCTGCTGCACAATCCTATCTAAAAGCTCTTTTAATTTTGAGCTTGGTAAATCTTTGCCAAGATCTTTAATGCTATCTTCTGCAGTTCTAATAGCGACTTTTAATGTAACGGCGTATTTACAATCATCTAATTTCTTAGAGAGTGATGAATCGCTTGATGGTTTTTGAGGAAGATTTTTTTCTAGACAATTTTTTAAATCTTTTAGGCCATCTGACTTAATAGCATCTTTTGTTTTAAGATCACTAGGAATGGCTTTATCAAAACTAAGAACTGCCACTGAATCAGCGAATTTTATCACGGATTGCCTAATACAGCTCTCCCTGCTTGATTCGTTCATGTCATTTTTCCAACAACCCGCTAGGATTTTTTGACCTTTCGCTTTTATATTTTCAATTTCTTTTGGGGTCGATCCCGTAGATTTAGCAGTATCCGAAAATTGTGAACTCACAACCTGATAAGTGATTTTATTAGTTATTCGAGTTTCACAAAGTGCCGTGCTAAGCATGCCTTCAACTCGAATATTTTTTTTCTTTATTTCTTCCATGCATGCTTTAAAATCCCCAATACTATCATTGGTTAATTTATTAATGCCTTCTTTGGAAAAACTTCCAGAAATAGCATCTGTGTTATTAATTTTATAATTTACTACTTGGCTTCCCGTATTTACGACTAAGCCATCAATGCAATTATAGAATTCAGCAACTAAATCTTTAGCAGTGCTATTTACTTTTGAAACACAGGTTTCAAAGGATGGGAAAACTGTACTTTCAATTTTTGTGTACGCATTTTTATTATTATCTACCGATGGTAAAACTTGTTTCTGTAGACCAATTCGACTTACATGTAAAACTCCAGGCTTCATAGAATTAACAGCACAGTTAGTTACGTCAGAAGTTGTCGCGTTTTTATTACTCTTAATGCATTCAATATATGAATTTACTTGTTTATCTAAAAACGGTTTACGCTCTGAATTCGCTAACGAAGCAGATAAGTTTGATTTTGAAAGCTCGTGAACTAATGCAATACCAGTATTAGGAACCATGGCGCTGGCCAGAGCTTCAAGGCAATGTTTCCCATGGTAAAGAGCATTTGTCGCTCTAGCGTTGCAACGATTGTAGGGAGCTAAGATTTTATGAACCCATAGATCTCGTCTGGATTTTTCTTTAACACCTTGTTTTTCCAGAATTCGATCGGCTATTTTTCCAATAAGTTCATTACCAAAAACACTTAGAGTTTGCCTGGCTTTTTGGTCGTTTAAATCACCTTTAATGATATCGCGTTTGGTTTTGGTATTTATGTCGCTTATTAATTTATTCAATTCTCCAGGAGCGAAATAACTTTCGAGGTCTTTTTCATAGGGCTTCATAGCGTCTTGAACTTTTTTACCAAGGTCTACCATGCCAAGCGAGTCGCCCATATAAATAAGGAACTTAGACTTAGTGTTGCCACCTGATGTGAAGTTGTATTCATCGAGCATTAGGTCTGGGTAATTATCAATTTCACCTGCCAATATATTCGTTGGTAAAGCAAATAAATATAGGTAGATAAATGAAATAACACACAAAGTCTTCACGCTTTTACTCCTGACTCTGGCTTTTCGGTACTTTTTTGCTACCACTTGAGCCAAGAATTAGTGTCAAAAAGTATCTGAAATTTGGCCAAAGTATTATTGTTTTTTATAAAACCTTACAAGTTGATTGAAATGGTCGCCTTTTAAAAATTAACTTGATATCAAACATAAATGGATAGGCTTTAAAAGTATTGGGGCTTTTAAGCTTTAGAATAAATTGAGAAAGAGAGGGGAAAATGAATTTATTAAAAGTAACTACAAAACTGATGCTGCTTCTTGGTCTGATTACTCTAGCTTCATGTGGTGGAGGCGGCGGTGGTGGCGGTGGCGGTGGATCAACTTACGGGCAGTACACGAGCCCATCTATACTTGCTTCTGAATTTGTTTCAAGTCTAAATACTGTTGATGGTACCTATTCTTCACGTGTAGAGCTATATGCTAATGAAACGTTAAGATCACAGGATCCAGGTCAAGATGATTGGTTTGTTATCTATGATGCGAAATTTGGAGAGTATAAAGCCGTGTCGCTTCAATATATTAGAACAATAGTATATTACGACTATTATTCAAACAATCGTGCAGTAGCTTCTGAATTTAGAAGCATTGAGCGAAAAGACATTATGGCCGGGAATTTGGAAGGCGATTATTTTGGAAATGACTACGAATTAGTAGAAAGAAGATTCGATGGATACTTCGAAGGCCAAAGATCAGGCTATTTATATGAAGACGGTGAAGAGACGACAGATGTTTCTTTAATGGCGCATGAACAAGATCAAAAAAGATTCCTAGAAAAAGCAGCTAAAGTTTCATTTGTTTACAACGTAAGTCTTGAGACATCTCTTTC
>CAYWBR010000054.1:0-18321 GCA_964456675.1 uncultured Bacteriovorax sp.
ATTCAATGCTTCACGAATTTTGCTCTTTAAAAGAGCAAAATTCGTGAAGCATTGAATGGTAGCCCGTCAATGGTAGAACGAGTACTTAGTGATAATCCGCATGTTGAGTATGAAACACTCGTTCGAGCAGGCTTGAGCGTTGGCTTCGCTCCTGTTATTAGCTGGGTACCACTTGATAAACTTAAAAAAACTTAAGAACAGAAGCTTTATGGATATTTTGAATTTAAAAGAAAAAAAATTGGACTTTAAAAGTTCAACAATTAGAGAAGTTCTTAATTATTTTTCTTCAAAAGAAAATCAGCTTTCTAAAAATACAATTGATAATATTGCATCAGCAGGAGATATTGCTCTCACTGATGACATTCTCTTTGAAGAATTTGAAAATTGGACAAAGTATCATGACGATGAAACCTTCTTATATTTAATAAATCATTATTGGGAATCGAATCCAAAGGTAATAATATAAAAATCTCTCTTCATCTCTGTGGTTAGCTATTGAAGGCTATTTTATTAGTTAACAATTGGATTATACTTATAATAAGTTTCATCCACCATTTTTCCGATAATAAAAAATACTAAGTCGATTCTTACGCTTGATGAGTTTAGAAAATTTCTTCTTGAGACAAAAAATCACAATCATCCATGGCATCCAATTTGGGTATTCGCTATTTTAACAGGCGAAGGTTATGCGAATGGGTGGATGGTCTGATCTTAAGACATTTCAGATTTATGTTCGAATGTCTGGAGTTGATGTAAAAAGTGTGGTTTCACTGTTTAGATAATTTAAGGGATACAGATCACGCTTCCCCCATTTTAATTGTTAGTTGTTGATGAATATTTCATACGTTTCATTAAATGATTTTTTTACGTTGAGTTTATCTGGAATATTTTCTAGCGTTGAGTAGAGTGTGGTTAAGTAAATGCCAAAAACAGCAAATTCCGGATTAAGTGAAATATTATTTTTTAAAAAATATGCAAAAATTATTTCAAATGATTGTTGCAGCTTTTTTATAGAAAAAGATACTGCGCTGTTTTTGCCTTCACCAAAGTGCTGCATAAATAGCTCTATAACTTCATTTTGTTGATAAGGTTTTGATTGTGTTGTTAATAAACCTAGCTTTATTAGACCACTTTTGAATATTTCTTGCTCTTCAAGGTAGAAACCTATGTAGAGCTCTCTTATTGCGTCGATAAAATTATGCGAAAATTGGTAGTGAAGTTTTGAAGGAGTCCAGCGTAGGTTTGGAGAGTTGCAAAAATGATTTTTCCTTAGATCTAAATGAATAATTCTAGATGGATCAAAACATTGCATGAAATATATTTTTAGAATTTGTTCACCATTGTCTTTTGTTTTTAGAAATGTATCATTTGAAGAAAGTTTTTCTATAATCAAATTTTTTTTGTAGGGTAGTTCTTTTGATTTTTGCCCCATGCTTATTTGATAGGTTTCTTTGTCAAAAACCGAGGCAGTTAGCTTTGTCGTTATTAAAATTGTTTCTTTTAAAGGAATAAGTTTAAATGCTTTTTGAGGGAATAATTTTAAAATTTCTTTATCCATCGATTACATCTTTTTTCTTATGAGATACATACCAAATGCTTTCATAATGAATAAGTGAAATAAAGCTTGCGTATACTTATAAATAAACCACGGACTACTCGGGATATAGTCGTGGATCGCAATTATTTTATACAATCCGCTATAAATATCACGAAATTCAAGCCGTGCTCTAGTGCTATTTCCCACCAGAAGGCCTGATCGAATATAATAGAGTTCACGGTCCTTAAAGCTTCTATTTTGAGAGTGCTCAAATACAATTAAAGGCTTTTTTATAAAACATAATTTAATTAAAAAATTGTCTTGATTTTCTTCAATTTTTAAAAAAGGCCGAAGATAGCAACCGAGCCATTTAAAATATAGTGATGCTATTAATTTCACATCAGATCTAAAAAGAGTGGTCACTCTTTGAACAGAGCGAACACTGTGGTCATTTTCTAGACCTTGATATTTATACGCGGATGGGATGCGCGATTCATTTTTTTCTAAAAAGGATCGCTCAATTGCATCGCTAAAGGACATAGGTGTAAGGAATGCTAATTCTTTTGGTCTGGAATTTAGTGGAATCATATGCGTTTTTAAGCTATCTACCAGAGGGTACACTAAATCTTTCGGTGCGCCAGTAATTAAACACACCCACAACTTTGATAATCTTGGTGAAATAAAGGGGATTGGAATAAAAAAATGTTTTTTTTGTAATTTATTAGCGAGAAAATGCATCATTTCTTCATAAGACAATGGATCCTGCCCACAAATATCGATACAGTTTGAAGTTTCGAATGGACCATTCTCGATAGTATGTTTGATAATTTTGACTACATCCCAAACTGCAATGGGATACGATAAAGTGGAGGTCCAATAAGGGCAAATCATTACAGGTAGCCTTTTTACAAGTCGAAGCATCATTTCAAATGAAGAGCCATCGGGACCAATAATTAGGCCTGCTCTTAAGCTAGTTGTTGGAACTCCTGATGATTTTAATATATTCTCTACCTCAAGACGGCTTTGTAAGTGTTCACTTAGAATTGCATCTGGCGGGATAATTCCACTTAGGTAGACAATATGTTTTATTTTTGCTTTTTTGGCAGATCGAGCAAAATTATCAGCAATGATCATATCGAAGTCTCGAAAACTACCTTGGGTTAAGCGTGCAGACGGCAACATCGAGTGAACCAAATATACCGCAACGTCGGCACCCTCTAAATTTTTTTCAATATCGAGGAGTGAAAATAGGTCGCATTGAAACCATTTAACTCCATTTTCAGCTTTTCGAATTCTTCGAGAGAGACCAATAATTTCATGGTCACCCTTAAGAGAATTTAAAAGTTCTCTACCGATAAAGCCGGAAGCGCCAGCAATGACGATTTTCATTAAAAACCTACTGTTTTGGGTATTAACATATTTTAAGTGAGTGCTGAAATATCTACAATTAGACATCGAGTGATTAAAAATTTTGAATATATATGAAATTTAAGTCTAAGATCCTGTTATTGCATACTTACAAAGCATTTATCTGGTTACAAAATCTTACAATTAAAGTTTTCTTTATAGTGATATTGCATTCTTTTTGCTAAAAATCTTATGAGCTTTACGATTTAGCTGTTTAAGATAGGTTGATTATGGAAGTTTTAAATTTGGCCACGAGTGCATTTTTTGATGTATTAAAAAATAATGGGTTGGAAGAATCATTATTAGTTGAAGGCACCGGACTTACGGTTACGGAACTAAAAAACACAAAAGGAAAACATCAATGGGGGCAGTTTGTTCAGATGTATGCAAATCTAGAAAAGCATATCGGTAGAGAAAAAACCATTAATGATGTTGCTTTTTCAGGTTTAAATAATAATAACATATCTTTTATTAAAAAAATTGGCTTAGGATTAATTACAGTAAAGAATGGTTATCGCTTTACTTGCGGATTTGTGGCCAAACATCTCTACGGAAAAGCTATTCATTTTGAATATAAGTCTCTTGGATTAAAAAAAATTTCTATCGAAATAACCATTAATTCTAATTTAAAAGAATGCAATCTTATTCTTGAAACATATCATAAGTTGTTTGAACTTATTCCAAATTTAATTGGATTTCCTAAAGCTTCTGTCGCCAGTACAATTACCGATCGTAAAGCTATTTATTTCGTTACATTTTCAGAAATCAATTATTTTTTTCATTTTATTAGTATTATCAAAAGACTTGTTGAAGGGAACAGGACAACGCTAGATCTTTTAAGTGAAATTGAAGATCGTAAGCAGGAACTGGAAAAATTGAATGAAGAAAAGGCAATGCTCTTAAGAATTCTTTCACACGATATTGCAAATAATGCGAGTACTATTGATTTGGCACTTCATTTTTTAAATAAAAAATTAGAGAAAGACAAAAATTTATCCCCAGTTGTTGAAAAGGCGCAAATAGCATCTAAAAGGATTGCGCAAGTCTTACGAGGAGTAAGAATATTAGAGAGGCGTGATCTTGAAGATATCGAATTTAATCCAATTGAAGCAAGAGATATTCTTTTGCGCCTAGAGTCTAGTTATCGGCCAATGGCAGATGCAAAAGGCTTAGGACTAGTTGTTCATAATGATATTCCAAGTGACGTCTATATAAAAGCCGATTATGACCCATTAGAAGTAAGTGTGTTTGGGAACTTAATTCATAATGCGATAAAGTTTTCTTATTCAGAATCGGTAATTACGATTACTGGTCAAGTAGTAGCTGATGAAATTATTTTTAAGGTAGCCGACTATGGGACAGGAATTACGGATGAGAAGAAATCTAATTTATTCAATAAAAAATTTCAAATTAGTAGTGTTGGAACCAAGGGAGAAGAGGGAACTGGCTTAGGCCTTGGAATTGTGAAATCTTTTATAGATGTATTCAAAGGTAAAATAGAGGTGTATGACAATTTCCCCTCTGGAACTGTGTTTATTCTAACTTTCCCTACGACTGACGCTAGGCCAATATGTAATTCTGATTTATTAAATTAATGAATGTTTTTGTTGGCAATTTTTCTGTTAATTTTTTAGGTTAGAATTTTAAGGTTATTTATTTAACTGTATCAAAAGACATGTTTTTTAGCATTTAAGAATAAATTAAGAAATGAAATTTAGACATTTGCATGACAATGCCATCTGGAGATTAACCAGAGGTTGTATAATGAATTTCTCGAGAAATATTGGATTAATCAGTGAAAATGATCAAAAAAAGTTAGGCTTTGCAACTGTTCTTGTTGCAGGGGTCGGAGGCATGGGCGGAGTTGCCGCAGAAGTGCTTGTGCGTATGGGGATTGGAAGAATCGTCCTGTGTGATTTTGATAAATTTGAAGACGTGAACCTAAATCGCCAGATACATTGTAGTATCGATACATTTAATCACTATAAAGTCGACGTATTAAAAAAACAATTTTTGGCAATAAACCCCAATCTAGAAATAAAAATTCTTAAAGAGAAAATCGGTTTAGATAATATTAATGATTTACTTGTCGGTGTAGATATTATTGTAAATGGTATGGATCAAATGCAAGCAAGTCTAATTCTTGAACGATCAGCTCGTCAAAAAGGAATAATTATTGTCGATGCCTGGCTTACACCATTTGCTAGTGTTTTTGTCATGGATGCAAAGTCACCTCATTGGGAAGATTTTTTAGATTTACCAACTAAAAACTACGCGCTCCACGAACTTAATGAAGATATTTGTAGAAAAGCAGTTGTAAAAGAAGTTGAGTTTACCCTATCTCATTTTGATCCTTTTTCAATAATTAATAAAGATGTCGTCGAAGAGGTTTTGTCAGATAAGCGCCCACGACCAAGCCTTGCGCCAGTGGTTTGGCTCTCTGGTGTGTTAATGGCAAATGAAGTATTTAAAATAGTACTAGGAATTGAGCACGTAGGTTTTAAGGGGATTTTTTATAATCAATACTCTCATCAAATTATGCCTGGAAATGTTAACTACAGTAAAATTAAAAAAATTGCCTAATGTCCATAGTGGAGGATACCATGAATATTTCAAAATGGATCTCTGGGATTTACGAAGTTGTAGTATTTATTAATCCTGGAAAGAACTTGAATGATTTGCAGTTTGACAAATTTCATAAAGATTTGTGTTTTATAAATAAAATTTCAGGATCTAATATAGACAACAAAATGTTGAAACCAGAATTACCACTATCGGATAGAAAAAATCTCTATTTGCAATCAGTGGTATCAATATTTTATATTAATAAAAATCCTTGTGCATTTTCATTGAGTCCATTTTTCAAACGAGGGAATTTGAAGTTGTTACACATTGGCTTAACCATGATTTATAAAAATCCTGGGTTTAATTTAGGAGGATTTTTAGGTGTGTTTAACGCCACAATGGCCTATGAACATTTTGGAGATATTTATCTAACAAATATTAGTAGTACTCCTTCATTGGTCGAGAGTTTTTCGGAAGCACTTGGAAACACTTATCCAGCTCCTGACTGTTCATTAAAACTAAAGCCTAAATTTTATAAAGAAGTTGTAACACTATTAAAAGAAGAATACTTAGATAAGTGTTTTCCTGATAAAGAAAAAATCCATCTTGATTTAAAGAGGTTCGTGTTAATTTCAAATTCAAGTGAGATGGGATTTAAAACGAATTTTCATCAAACTTCTTTTGCTAATAAAATGAAATATAATACATTTTGTAAAACTTGGATAAATTATGAAGATGAAGAAGATTTGGTCCAAGTTGGTATGATGAAAAAAATACAATATGTGAAGATGAAATTTGGTCTTTTATATTTTAAATATTCTTTCAATAAAATGAGAAATAATTTTAAAGTCGAGCAAGTGACTAGTGAAGATTATGACAACTACGTAGATAACATCGACATAGCAGCAGCTTAATTAGGACATATCCTCAAGCGCTTTTAGAATTTTATGGAAGTGAGCACCGGTAATTTTTTTTCTAAATTCTTCAATGAATTTTTCTAGCTTCCAGTTGGGGTTTCTGATTATGTAGTTTGCAAATTCGTGAGAGACTATAAATACTGCAGATAAAGGAATGATTTTTTTATGGTTTGCATGGCTTGGAAAACCATTTCCTTTAGGTAGTTCATGGTGTTGGCGTATGATCGTTTCAACCTCTGGAGGGATCTCTTTATAGTCTTCGATGGTTTTGGCAGCTATGTCTCCATGATTCCATAGTAATTGATAATCTTCTTTGCTGAATTTCTCTTTTATGGCCTCAATATTATCTAAGCTACTGTAGCGAGCTAGATCTGGTCTACTTTTTAAGGCCATATTGTGCAGATAAGCTGCAAAGACAAATTTCTCTAAGGTTTTATCGGTATTCCATTCAAGCTTAATGGCGATGGCCGTTGATATATTTATGATTAGACCTGCATGGGCCATTATATAATTGTCAGAATTTCGATCAACAACGCTTAATAGTAATTGTTTAAGTTTTGATGTTTTCTTTACTTGTTTCAATATATTATCAACGCGTGCTTGTAATTGATTAACAGGGAAGGGAAGTTCACATTTTATAGTTGGCAAATCCTCATTGTTGGTGTCATCTACTTTTTCATTTTCTTCACTTGTTCTATTTATAGTGTCGTCTATTAATGAAGTAAGTTCATTTTTTTCAAAAGGCTTTCTAAGAATTCCAGCAAAACGCGTACTGTGTTTTTCAATGAACTGCTCATTGATATAGCCACTCATAATAATTACTGGAGTTGTATTATTTAAATTATCTTGATGTTCAACTAAATATTTAATTATTTCTGCACCATTTCTTCCTGCAATATTTATATCGAGTACAATACAACTAAAATTATATTGGGATAGAAGATTTATCCCTGTTTCAATATCAGAAACAGCGTGTACATTTTTATAAGTTTTAGAAAGTGCTAGCTTCAAGACTTCGATAAATTCTTTATCGTCATCTATTAAAAGTATAAATTTTTCATCCATAATTTATAATAACGTATTTTTATTGGTATCAGTAGATAACTTTTTTTCCCCAAGGATAAAAACATTTATCAGACTTATAAAATTCACAAATCTGGCCCTAATTCTTTAGTTCTTCTTAAGTTTACGTAATTATTTTTTTGGAATGAAGATAGAACAAAAGCAAAGAAAAATAATGGGATAATAAAAAGTAAAATCCATTTGTATTGGATAAAATCTAAAAATATAAATTTTATTAAAAGCAAAAGAAGAAAGAGAAATAGAGAAATGATCAACAGACTAAAATGGTATGATTTAGATATTTCGTTTTTAAATTTATATTTTTCTAAAAAATAGATTAATAACGCACAAGTTGTCCAAAACAAGACAGATATAAAATAGAACAATATGAAACTGGACAAGATCGCTTGAGTATAGCTAGTAATAAAGAGTTTTTCGTCAAAAATAAGCGCGAAAAATAGAATATAAAAACTAAGAGAAGTGTAGAATGAACCTAAAAAAATAAATTTTAAAAAATTAGTCATTGACTAAAATTTTAATAATCTTTTAACTTTAATAAAAGAAATAATTATATGAATTTTTCCATAATTTCTTAAGGAACAGAGTATGAAAAAACTTATAAATCAACCAGATTTGGGAATTTTAATTTTCAGAATTTTTGTTGGATGTGCAATGTTTTATGCACATGGATTAGGAAAGGTTCCGCCCAGTGAAAAAATGATAGCAGGAGTAGCCAATATGGGATTTCCGCTGCCGCTATTATTTGCATGGATGGCCGCCCTTTCTGAATTAATAGGTGGGGCCCTTATTGTTGTAGGTTTATTTACCCGTTATAGTGCATTCTTTTTAGCTATTACCATGGGGGTTGCTGGTTTTATTGTACATGGCAGTGATCCATTCGGAGAAAAAGAGTTAGCACTATTTTATTTTGTCAGCTCAATATTGTTAATATTTGCTGGTGCAGGCAATTATTCCTTAGACAGGCTAATCAGAAAAAAATAAATCAAAGACGTTTTTTGGTTTCATTACTACCGAGTAATATGTTTTTTTCTCTGGTGTTGAATAAATTAACAAACTGCTTGAAGCTATGCTGGCTTAGTTGTACTGAGTGGTTAATATACTTCTTTGTATCTTCAAGTATAA
The DNA here is from genome assembly GCA_964456675.1 of uncultured Bacteriovorax sp. Lineage (GTDB taxonomy): Bacteria > Bdellovibrionota > Bacteriovoracia > Bacteriovoracales > Bacteriovoracaceae > Bacteriovorax. The sequence continues at coordinate 8,632 of CAYWBR010000054.1, forward strand.
TCTCTTTTGCATTTGGGCCAAGTGTATCGTGTACGTCTTTTAAGTTCTGTTCATAGGTCAGCCATCGCTCAATCATCAAAGAATCAACTTCAAGATGGAATTGTAAACCATATGCATTTTCGCCATACTTAAAAGCTTGCGAATTACATTGTTCGCTATAGGCCATTTGGGTGGCGGATTTAGGGATATCAAATGTATCGCCATGCAATTGAAACAATTTTTCACTTTGATTATAATGTGCAAAAAACGGATCGTCTTTTGCGCTTTCAAGAAAGTTTACATCACACCATCCAACTTCACGTATACTGTGTTTTTTTACAGTGGCACCAAGTACGTGGGCCAATAGTTGTGAACCAAGACAAATTCCTAGAATTGGAATGTTTTTCTTTAGTGCATCTTCGATTAAGCGGCACTCTGTTTTGATATGAGTATATTTGTCACTTTCGTAAACTCCCATATGTCCTCCTAGGACAATCAGGGCGTTATATTTACTGATATCGGGAGATTCATGGGGGTTGCGGTCAAAGTTGATGTAGCGAATCCTTAATCCACTTTGTTTTAAGTTCGGGTTTAGTGTACCTAGAATTTTATGAGCAACATGCTGGAAAATAATTACTTTATTCATCTTGTTATTGTATTTACTTACTTTTTAACTGTCCACACGCAGCAAGTATTTGGTCACCCTTAGTTGACCTTATTGTTGTAGCCACACCAAAAGTTTCAAGCGCATTTTTATAATCAATAATTTTTGATTGTTCGGATCTTTCAAAATTTAATCCAGGAATAGGGTTATAGGGAATCAGATTGACCAATCCTCCGGTGTTTTTTACGAGAGCTGCAACATTTTTCGCATCTTCTAGTGAATCGTTAAAGTCTTTAATCATTAAATACTCATAGGTGATATATTGCTTTTTATTCATAGGGATTTTTTTTATTAAATCAATGATTTCGCTAAGAGGGTAATGTTGATTGATGGGAATTAAAGCGTTTCTTTTTTCTATCTCAGTGCTATGAAGAGATAAGGCGATGTTTACAGGAAGTTGGTCGTGAACCCATTTTTTTAATCCAGGTAAATATCCGGCCGTTGATATGGTAATTCTTTCTTTGCTTAAACTTTGTCCATGCTGATCCATGAAAATACCACATGCTTTTGCTACATTTTCGTAATTGTGTAGAGGTTCACCTTGTCCCATAAAAACCACACTTTTAATTGTGCGCTTGTCAGTGTTATTTTGATGAATATTTTTTTCAAGCCAGATCTTTGCTTGAATAAATTGACCTATAATTTCGTGCACAGAAAGATTTCTTATGAGGCCTTGGGTACCAGTAAAACAAAATGCACACTTCATCGCACATCCAACTTGAGAAGAAAGACAAAGAGCATACTTATTTTGAAATGGGATTAGCACCGTTTCTATCGTTCTTTGATCTGATAATTGAAATAAAAACTTAACAGTAGTTCCAATTTCTGTATTTTCTGAGGATTCGAGTTGTTTAATTTGGGGTAGAGAAAAATGAAAATTAGAAAGAATAAAATGTTTACTTTTATCTGACAGGGAAAGTCCTTCAAAATTCATTCGAGTGTGTTTATGAAAATTACGGAAAAGTTTAGATGCTAAATCGTTTGATAGCCCATTTTTAAAAAAGAGAGATTCAAGTTCTGTATAAGTATAATTATAAAATGGTTCATTCATGTATTTTTTGTATTATAGTCATTTTATTGGTTGCAAGTTTTATCTTGTGCTTTTCAAAATCAATGATGATGTTTTTTAACAATTGATCTGCTACTCGATAGCGAAGTCCATAATCTTTTAAACTGTAAAAAAACTTAATGAGTACCCAAGATTCATTTGATTCCATTACTAACATTCTTGGTTCGGGATCATTTAGAACTGATTCATGCATGTTAAGGTTTTGCAATATAACTGACTTTACTAAATCTAAGTTATTTCCATATTCTATTTTCATCACTTGGTTGAATCTTGGAGGTCTATGGTTTTTCGAAAAAATGAGCATTTGACTTTGAGAAATTGTTCTATTGGGAATTAGTATTGTTTCGTCACCAAATCCAATTAGGTATGTTGCTCGCCAAGTTATTTCTTGTATCTGGCCAATTATGCGATCGTGTCCTTGTAAGATTTCAAGCCAATCTCCAATCTCAAAAGGTTTATCTATTTGCAGGGCAACACCGGAAAAGAGATTTCCAAGAGTGTCTTGAAGAGCTAGACCCAAAATAAGCGAAAAAATAGCGGATGAAGTTAAGACCGCTGTTAAATCAAAACTAAATACACCAGCGGCAATTAAACCAAAAATAATAATGGAAAATGCAAACGTAAACATATTTCCAATCAATCTCGGTACGCCATGGCTCATATTGGAAAAAAATAAATAGAGATAAACATAAATTTGTGCAATTCGAATAATTGTAATGGCACCTAAGAAAAGTGCTACAACTGCCAAATAGCTACCTATTTTAACCAAGTAGTAATCTGCATCTGATTTGCCAAAAATCAACCATTGGGTGGCTGCAACGATGGCCGCCGTTGAATAAAAAATATATGTTTTTTGAAACCTGTCTTTTAAATTGTTTTGTCGCTTTTCCGTTATGTTTTTTAAAATGAATTTAAAAAAAAGTTGTCCGGACAAAATGAAAAATAATGCGACAACAAATATTTCGAAATCAATTAGTGATTGAATGCGATCAAGAGGAATCCAAGAAGAGTTCATAAATTCACCTATTAATTAAAAATATGCCAACCTAAACTTTTAATAGTTGTGCGAGTAAAGTATTCGCCACGAACAGTGTGACCATGGTCGTTGATTCGTGGGGAATAAATGGCCAGAGCACCTGCATTGGGGATGGTGGCAAAAAGACAACCACTCACTCCTGATTTTCCTGGTATTCCAACTTCAAATGCCCATTCTCCTGCGGAGTCATACATGCCACATGTAAACATCAGACTCTGAGTGTTTCGTTTTATTTCTGGCGAAAATTCACGGCTTGTATCATCGACCAAATGTAATGCCATTTTGGCAAGTGTTTTAGTGTTAACTTCAAGGGAACAAAGGGAGAAGTATAGATCTAGGGCTTCTTCAATTTGATCTCCTATTATGTCGAAAGATCGTAACAAGTGGGCAATGCTTCTATTTCTATGCGCAGTCATTTTTTCCGATTGAAATATGGATTGATTAACTTTTAGTTTTTCATTTGCGAGTTCACTTAAAAAATCTAAGGTCTTTAAAAGAGCACTATCTCCTAATGTGTCGATAAGTAGGCCAGCAATCGCAATTGCACCTGAGTTTATCATCGGGTTAAAGGGGCGATTATGGCGTTTTTCCAATTCAACTATTGAATTAAAAACTTCACCAGATGGTTCGACTCCTATTTTTTTATGAACGAGTTTTTCTCCAATTAAATTTGATAGATAGGCATAAGAGAATGGTTTTGATGCCGACTGAAGGCTAAAGGGTCTTGAGAAATCACCTAAGTTTATTTCGTTAGCATCGATTATTTTTTGACAATTTTTTACAGGTAAGAAGCTTATAGCAAATAAGTCGGGGTTTATTTTTGCAAGTTCAGGGATGTAGCTTGCTAGTTGCCCTGAATTTATGGAACGACTCGCATCATAATTATTTTGCATAATTGTCTTAAATTCGTTTTGGTGTATTTGGGACTTTTCGTTCATTTTCATAATTAACTCTAATTTATCCCTATTTGGGCACTTCAAGTAATTGGTTGCACTAATTTGATGAAATTATTGAGATTTTATCAGACTTAATATTATAGGTAAATTTTATCTTTTGCTGTGCTTTTGCTTTACTCTAAGGGGGTTTTTGAGTAAAACGAGTTGCTATATTTAATTGATACTTAATAACTTGAGATCTAATGAAAAGTATTATTTTGCTATCTACAATCTTAAGCTTTTTGAGTTTGCCAATCATGGCAAGTCATAGATCATTATCTATTCGGATTAATAGCTACCAGGCCAATAAAAATGGTGTTAAGTTTGTAGAAGAAAACCAGCTCTATTTCCCTAGCTACCTACGTACGAAGTCAGATTCGATTCTTGCAGAGACAGATTTCAATACAATCTTAGTAAGGCTACAAGATCTTTATGCGCCAATTGTTGAAAAAGAGGGGAGAAAACTTGAAATAATTGGAGACTGGGAAGATGCAACGGTGAATGCAGTTGCAACTCGTGACCAAAGTATCTGGAAAATAAACGTCGCTGGTGGGATTGCTCGGGCCCCTAAAATGACTAAAGATGGGTTATTGATCATCGTGTGTCATGAACTTGGTCATCACTTAGGTGGAGCGCCGAGAATGGCCCTGTATGGAGGATGGCCTTCTGCAGAAGGACAAGCGGATTACTGGGCGACTTCAAAATGCATGAAGAGGTACTATCAAAAGTATCATAATGAGGGAGAGATCATTGCTCTTCCTGAGAAAGTAAAGACTCTTTGTAAAGAGCAATTTATGGCAACAGAAGATCGTTCTGTATGTTTGAAGTCAATTTCTGCATCTGTAAAGTTTGGCCAATTTCTAGATACTTTAAATCCAAAAAAGCCAGCTATTTCCTTTGATACTCCTGACACAAGAAGTGTTAAGGGAACAAATATTAATGATTATCCACGACCTCAATGTCGTTTTGATACTCTATACGCGGGATCTTTATGTACGGTAAATGCCCATGAGCAAAATTCTTACGAAAACATAGAGTCAAGCAATTGTAATGATCAAGAAAGACCAGGAGCGAGACCTCGCTGCTGGTTTAAGCCACAACAGTAACCTTTTTGACTTAAATCATACTTTTTGTCTTCTTTTTTGGTTATAATTTATAACAATTAAAGCTATTTATATATTTAAGGAAAAAATATGCCAAAGATCTTAAGCGCCGAAAAAGCAGTTGAACACATTAAGTCAAATGATAATGTCTTTATCCACTCCGTAGCGGCCACGCCACAATCCCTAATTAAAGCAATGGTTGATAGGAGGCAGGAGTTAAGAAATGTTAAGATTTACCATATTCACACCGAGGGAAATTGTGATTATGCAAAGCCTGAGTATGAAGATAATTTTACCGTATATAGTTTCTTTAATGGCAGCAATATGCGAGCAACTAGAAAAGAGCGTTTAGCTGAAACTTATGTTCCTATTTTTTTAAGTGAGATTCCTCTGCTTTTTTATAATGGACACGTTAATTTGGACGTCGCACTTGTGCAAGTTTCGCTACCAGATGAACATGGAATGTGTTCTTTAGGCCCTTCTGTTGATGTGTCAATTGCTGCAGTTCGAACGGCCAAGACTATTATTGCTCAGGTTAATCCAAAAATGCCTAGAACTTTTGGAGAGCAAGTTCCTTATAAAGACATTCACTTTGTCGTGGAAGAAGATGCTCCATTACATGTGCTAAAAAACAAATCACTAACAGATGTAGAAAAAAAAATTGGAATAAATATAGCTAACTTGATTGAAGATGGTGCCACCTTACAAATGGGGATTGGATCAATACCTAATGCCGTATTAGAGTGTTTGCACGGCCATAAAGATTTAGGAATACATACTGAAATGTTTAGTGATGGGTTGATACCTTTGGTCCAAAAAGGTGTGATCACGGGAAAATACAAAATAAAGCACCCTACTAAAATAGTTTCAAGTTTTATTCACGGCTCGGACGAGGTCTACAATTTTATAAATAATAATACCCAAGTACTCTTACTTGATTGTGCTTATACCAATAACACACATATTATTGCACAAAACCCAAAAGTAGTTGCCATTAATAGTTGTACGGAAGTGGATCTGACTGGGCAAATTTGCGCCGATTCCATTGGTCCGCGTATATATTCTGGCGTTGGTGGGCAAATGGATTTTATTCGAGGGGCTGCTTTATCAAGAGGTGGAAAGCCAATCATTGCTCTACCCTCTGTAACGGCAAAAGGTGAGTCTAAGATTTCTTGTCAATTAAAAATAGGTGCAGGAGTTGTAACCACAAGGGCCCATGCTCATTATATTGCAACAGAATATGGAGTTGCGTTTTTGCATGGAAAAAGTCTAAAAGAGCGAGCTTTGGCGCTTATAAAGATTGCTCACCCTGATCACCGTGAAAGATTAGAAAAAGAAGCATTTAATATGTTTAGGGGATTATAATAAGCAAAGATACCAATCATTTAAACAGATTGATCTTTTGCTTTTCATGGCCCATTTATTTTTTTATCATTAGATTCATTAATGTTTTTAAATGGGATTTGGCATGGAATATTTAAAGTTTTTAGTAGATTTTATTTTGCATATCGAAGTCCATTTAGATCAAATAATACGTGATTACCAATCGTGGACATATTTTATCATGTTCGCAATTATTTTTTTAGAAACAGGAGTCGTTATTACTCCCTTTCTTCCAGGGGATTCATTGTTGTTTGCACTAGGTGCATTTTCAGCAAAAGGATCTTTTGATTTTTGGTTGATGTCGCTACTCTTGATTTTGGCAGCAATTATCGGGGATTCGGTCAATTATTCAATTGGTAGATATTTTGGTAAAAAAGTATTGGAAATGGAGCGTGTTCCTTTTATTAAAAAAGCACATATTTCTAAGGCCCATTCTTTCTATGAAAAACATGGACCCAAGACAATAATTTTGGCAAGATTTATCCCCATTGTAAGAACTTTTGCTCCTTTTGTTGCAGGAATAGGGGAGATGAATTACTCAAGATTTATGGCCTATAATATGTTTGGGGCCGTTTTATGGGTTATGTCGTTTATGACTCTCGGCTATAGCTTTGGCAATCTAAGTATCGTTCAAAAAAATTTCAAATTAGTCATGCTTGCTATTATTGTTCTTTCTGTTTTACCGGGAGTAGTTGAGTATTTTCGTGAGAAAAGAGCTCAGCAAAAATTGAACGGGTAAAATCTACCTTCTGCATATTATTTATTATTTGGCATTTACATAAATATTATTTTGTCCGAAATGTCATTTACTATGAAAAATAAAATTGATTATTGGTTAGATACACTCTCGCCATCACTACTTTTTATAACAGGATTTTTTTCCTTATTCTTTGTCTATTTTTCATGGATGCTTGGCATCTATATTATTTTTTTATTTCTTTTTATTCTTGCCACCTATTTTGTATTTTTTAAAGAAAACTTTCGTAGCGAAGAACTTAAACTTGATGAAGTAATTGTAAAACAATACGAAGAGTATGAAAGACTATTTTCACTTGGCCAAGAAGCGATGGTTCTTTTGGTGGGCGATGACCTTTATGCAGGCAATTCTTTGTTTGAAGATTTGATTGGAAAAAGTGTTTCAACCATCCGTTCCAGGGAGTGGTTGAAACTTATCCATGCTGAAGATTTATTACCGTTTATTGATTGGGTTCATCTTGGAAACCACAATTTGGATAGCAGCATATTATTACGCTTCTTTAATCATTCAACAGGTGAAATTATTTGGGTTAAGGCAAGAAAAATTTCTGTTCCAACGACCGGTACAAAAAATGCATTTATAATTAGTTTTAGAGATGTTTCGGAACAAAAAATTTATCAAGAAAAAGCACTTGAGAGTCAAATACAAGTGTATACACTTATCGATTTTGCACCCATCGCAGTTATCATCTTTGATTCTCAGGGGAAGCCAGAATATATAAATAATTTTGGGCAAAATCTTTTAGGTTATAGTCGATTAGATATTACACAAATGGGACTAGCAAAAATTATTGCAGGTGAAAAATATAGTAGTTTTATTTTACAATGGGAAAGTTTTTTAAGAGAGGGAAAAGATTCATTTTTGGCCTCGACAACTCTGATTTCAAAAAACCTTACATCGTTAGAGGTAATGCTTAGTTGTGTTGCGGTTAAAAATCTAGAAGATAAAATCACAAGTTATTTTCTTACCATCGTGGACTTAACTGAAACACAAAAATTAATATCAAAAAACCAATTTTTTGTTGGATTATTAAATAATTCCGATTGTATTTCTATTGTTGATCCAAAAGGAATTGTGGTTGATGCCAATAGTTTATTCTTAGAGAAAGTTTGTAATGAATCAGGGGAAGTTATTGGCTCAAGTTATAATAAAATATTTTTTGGGAAAAATGGACTACCAGAGGCACTATTAGATCTAAAAAAGGACGATATTTTTAGAGATGAGGTATTTCATCAATCGAGTGAAAGAAATGTCTGGCTAGACAGAACATTTATACCATATTTTACGGATAATAAATTAGAGCATTTTTATGTAATTCACAGAGATATTACCCAGCGTGTACAGCAAGAAATTGAAATAAAAAGAAATAATAATGTCCTTAAGTTTATTACATCTTCTCAGAATGAGTTTATTTCTTCGTCCCATGACAAAGCATCTTTTAAAAATATCCTAGAAAAAATTTCGATGTTAAAAGAAACAGCTATATCGTTAATTATTGATGTTGAGTATGATGAAGCGATTAAATTTTCGATACTGTACTCCTATAAAAACGGATTATATGCTGATGATTCAGAAAGTTTAACTCAAGATGAATTACTCGAAACTATTAAATCGGATAATTTATTCGGCAATTCCCCTCTCTTTGAAAGTCCAATGCTTGTGAATAATTTAAATGATGATTTTGGTCCATTTGATGAGAAGTTATCAATTGAAAAAATACAGAATCTTGTGAGTTTTCCCATAAAGAGAAATCAAAAGGTAATTGGACTTTTGGTGTTGGTAAATTCACGAAATAAACCGATAGAGTCAGATATATTTTTATTTGAACCAGTTATCACATCTTTGGCAACGATGGTGTTTGCCTATAAAGAAGTTGAAAGTAGAAATCTAGTTGAATTTGAAAACTCTAAACTGCAGGAGACAATTTCAAATCAATTACAACAGTTGGAGCAAATTTTAATCTCAAGTCCAGATACGTACATAATGTTTTCTCTTAATGGTATTTTGCAGTTTATCTCAAGAAAGACAATAAATTTTTTAACGCCAGGGAAAGTGTTTGTTGAAGGTATGTCCCTCTATGATTTGCAGATTAATAATTATGAGCATGGACAGTTGTTTGTAGAACTTTTTGAGAAGACAAAGGTAGGTAATAATTCTCAAATTGTAATAAATGATAATGATGCAAACAGGAATTACCAGGTAGAGTTTATTGGTATCAAGGGCTCAAATTCTGAAATAATTTCAGTTCTGTGTGCTGTACGAGATATAACAGAGCAAAAAATGTACGAAAGTGAGCTGTCAATTGCAAGGGATTCAGCGTTACTTGCGAGTGAGAGCAAGAGCGAATACTTGTCTTCGCTGTATCAAGAACTAGAGAGCCCCCTATCAACATTAATGGTGCTTATTGAAACATATGAAGCTCAGCAGTTAACAAATGAAAAAAATGTGTTTTTAGCATCATTTAAAAAAGCAGCTTCAGAAATTAATGGGCATGTTGAAAGATTTTTTGGCCTAACTGTTTCTCCGAATACTTTATCTCAACAGTTAAATACGAAATCAAACGTTAATTCATTGTTAAAGATTTGCTTTGAGGATTTTAATGAGGTCCTTAATGAAAAACAAGTCAGTATTAATTATCAAGATACGGATCGAGTATTTGAAGTTTATGGTACGTCTTATGACATAGGAAAATTAGTTAAGGTTATATTTGAATTTTTATTTGAAAGTGTGCACAATCTTGAGTTAAATTGCTTAAAAAATTTGA
>CAYWBR010000055.1:0-18078 GCA_964456675.1 uncultured Bacteriovorax sp.
TAATAGGTGCATTGGGTATGTTATATATTTTAATCGTCCACAAGTTTCCTAAAGTATATATGGTATATGCTCTAATTAATTGGCACATAATTAAAATGAGAATTATAGATAAAGCGTAAGGACCATGAATAAACTTCCCATGAATTCCAACTTCAATGCATAAGAATATAAACCAAAAAACATGCAGCATTCTCATGCGTGTTGAATCCTTGGGGGCAACTTCAATAGCTCCAAATTGTTCCATAAGAACATCTTCATTTTGCTTATTAAGCAGTACCTCATAGAGTCTTTGAATGATATAAAAAGCGATAAAGCCAAAAAGATAGATTTTATCATCCATTTTAAACGGCCTTGATTAAGTTAAATTCAGATGCAAATGCTGGTCCCATAGCAATCATTAAACCTAATTCATTTTTTCTCAAAGCATTTTCTTTAAACGTTCTTGCCATTACGTCCAAAACTGAAACAGATGACATATTTCCATTTTTTTTTAAACTTTCATATGATCGTTTGAAGGTATGCTTGTCTTTTTCTGTTACATCGCAAATAGCATCAAGTACTTTTGGGCCACCGGGATGTGAGATGTAAAACTGTACATCGTTTATAGATAATTTTTTATCAGATAAAAATTCTGCTAAATTTGGTTTGACATTTTCACGTACTATTTTAGGCACATCACCACTAAGAACAATTTGAAAGCCTGTTTCGACGAGATCCCACCCCATAATTCTCTCACTGTCAGGATAGAAAAATGATGCTACATCTAATATCTGTAATTTGGCATCTTTTGTCAGTGGATGATCATCACCGGCCAATAACACTGCCGCAGAACCATCTGCAAAAAGTGAAGTTCCTACTAAATTTGCCACAGATTGATCTGAGAATTGAAAAGTTAAGGTGCATAGTTCAGTGGCAAGTAGAATCACTACTTCTTTTGGGTAACTTTTTAAGTAGTCATGGGCCCTATTTATTCCGGCCACTCCACCCAAGCAACCAAGACCAAAAAGAGGTATCCTTTTTGTCCGATTTGAAAGCTTAAATTCGTTCATAAGTCGCGACTCCAGCGAGGGAATAGCAAGACCTGTCACTGTAGTAGAAAAGATGGCACCAATTGAACTGGGATCAAGCTTATATTTGTTTATAAGTTTTTCAATATTCTTTTTTTGTAAATCAAAAGCGGTATTTATCCAGTGCGTATTTCTTTTTCCAAAGTCACCTAGATCTCTATATTCATCAATTGTTAAGCTAGTGTGTCGTCCATCTAATGTTGAATTTTGTGCGAACTGCTCAATGTATTTTTCTTTTGCAGGCCAGATGGAACATAATAATTTTTTAACTTCATTTTGAGTGTAATAATTTTTTGGAAAAGTCGTTTCAACATCTATAATAAATGGCATTTAAGCCTCCTTTTTACTTTAGTAATTTTATGGCACCTTCAAGTGGGGTAAAGATATTTCCAATAATACCAATAAAAGTATTCGCACGATTTTCATTTTTTGCTAAATATTTAGAGATAAACGACACAAGGTAAGGCTTTTTTATAATAAATTGAAATGCCGTGTTTAAAATATATTTTTGAAACTGAATTTTTCTTTTGTTATATTTGTAATCTTTCAACGAAGCGTTCAGATCGTCATGATTTACAAGTGCATTGTATAAAAGATTGGCGCTTAAAAGAGCATTATAGATTCCTTCGCCGGTAAGCGGGTCAATGAACCCCGCCGCATCACCAACGTAGGCCAAATTGCCTCCTGCAATAAAACTATTTTTATGGGTTAATGGCGATGAGGTCTTTATATTTTCAATTTTTGTTATAGGCTCAAATAATAACTTGAGTCGGTCTGACTCATTTATTTTAGCATTCATATATTCAAGAATTAAATTTTTGTTTTCAACATTTTTAGAATCACAAACTATCGAAAAATTCACTTCGTCATCGTTTATAGGATTTAGACCACAATATGAGCCATCTTTAAAAATATGCATCTCTCCTAAACGTAACCCGATTTCATTTTTTCTGGGTAAATAGGTATGAAGGGCAATGCGGTCTAAATTTATTTTGGATGAATGTTTTAAAAGTCTGGCAACGTATGAGTTTCTACCATCAGCAGCGATCAAAAAATCACATTCAAAATCAAATTTACTGTTTTTGTTATTTTTCTGAGTCTGCTCAAATTCAAGTGCATAACCATTTTTTGTAGTATTTATTTTTAATAGTTGATGACCAGAGTAGTAATTGACGTTTCTCTCAAGAGCTAGTTGAAGTAAGCGTTCATCAAAAATTTTACGATTGACGGATATTCCTAACGACGAATGAAATATTTGTGGAAAGAGGGCCTTAATTACTCGGTTATTTTTTACGTCATTTAATATCATACCATTTAAATTCAAAAAATCTTTTAATACCTGTTTTTTTACCCCATGATACTTTAAAATATCTACGCCCATTGGGCACAAGTATTCACCACACACTCTTCTTGTTAGCGCTGATTTTTTTTCGAATAAATGAATTTCATGACCTAAAGAAGAGAGTAAATATGCTGAAAATGTTCCACTAGGGCCAGCGCCGATGATTGCAATTTTAAGTTTTTTCATATTAATAAATCCTCTATGTATGAATATGATTATCGGTTATATTGTATTTTTTTCCATCAGACCTATGTTAGAATTAAATAAAAATTAAGCTTGGAATTAGGTTTTATGACAAACGTACAGCTTCGAATCTTTAAGATATTGGCACTTATCACATTTGTACTAATATGTATTTTTGCCACTTTAGATGTTTTGGTCGACATTCGTGAAGGTGTTTCGATAAATCATTTATTTCATGAATTAGGTTTAGTTTTACTTTCCTTGATCGGAATTCTCTTGCAATTTCAAATTATAGCAAGGCAGAAGCGAACTATAAGTGTTTACTCGCTGGAGATGCAAGAGCTTAAAAAAGAAAAAGAAGAATTTAAGCAAAAGGTTTCAAGCTTATCAGGTGAGTTCATGAATTTAATTGATGGCCAATTTGAAAAATGGTCACTAACTCCAGGAGAAAAAGACGTCGGTGTTTTATTAATCAAAGGTCTATCAATGAAAGAAATTGCAGATATTAGAAAGAGCAATGAGTCAACTGTTCGCCAGCAGGCCAGCTCAATTTACAAAAAATCAGGAGTAGGGGGGCGTCAAGAATTGGCGGCTTTTTTTCTCGATGATCTTCTGGTAGTAATGCCCCAATAGAGCTTTAATTTAATTTTCTCTTTGGCCATTCCACTTTTTTGAAGTTGTGAGAAAATAGTCATGCAGCTTTCCTTTTGCCCTGTTAAATGAATTTCTTCAGTGTATGAAGACAAAAGAGAGCTAACGATAATTCTTATATGTTCATAATTATCTTTTCTTTCATATATTTCATAATCAGTAATTCCAAAATGATTTTCGATAAGCTTTTTAAAGCTTTCAAGGTGATGACATTCAAAAATAAATTTTTTAATTTTATAGCGAAGAGCAAATGCTAATCCGATTGAAGATTCATCGGCAAAAAAAACGCAGTTATCTGCCATATCAAAAATATTAAGAGATTTTTGTGGTCCTAAAACCTTGAATCGGTCACCCTTTCTCAAATCACTTAGAAAAAATGCCCCCTCACCTAATTGATTATGATAGATGAGGGCTTTAAAGGTCTTTTTATCTTCAAGAAAAGCGTAAGGCGTATAGCTTCTAAGTTCATCGGTTATAAGTAAGAACTGTACCTTGTCCCCAGGAGTCCAATTTACTTTTTTTGGTAGTTCCACTGTTATATCAATAAAGCGATGGCCATAAGTCTTAATATCAATGACCGTGGATTTCGGTGTAAGTGTTTTAACTAAAAAGCTAGAAATTATTTGCTTTAAACTTTTCACAATATTTCCAATATTTATTTTTACCAGTCGTAGTTAATTGCCATACTATATTCTCTTGGAGTACTCATCTGGTAATAAGTAGTACGGTAAGAATTAGTGTAACGGTTAATTTGATATTTTTTATCCAATATATTCTTTACAAGAAACTCAAAATTAAAATTACGATATTTTTTAACTAGACCCATATCGATGTAATACTGCTCTTTTATTCTTTTAGTGTTTTCAGCATCAGCAAAGCTTTGGCCGAGATATTTTATGCTGGTTTTTAATTTATGGCCATCAAGAAACTCAAATCCGTGAGTTAGGTTACTTGTTACTCGGGGTGCACTTGGGAACTCATTGCCATTATATGAACGAGAGCTTGTCGCAAATTTTAAAAATTGAGTTCTAACATATCCCAAATTCCAATTGATGCTATTGACGTCATCTAGATTTGCCAAGATCTCTGATTCTGCACCATAAAATTCAGAAGAGGAAGCGTTTTCAACTTGGCTATCATAAGGATCAGTTTGTGAAAAAGAGACAAGCACTTGTTGTTTTCTCCAGTTACTGTAAAAAATATTTATTCCAGTACGTAAAATAGAAAAATTATTTTTAAAGCTTAATTCATAATTCTGTGTAGTCTCGGGCTTATATGTTACTGCTTTAGTCTGTGATCGGTTTATGCTTACTCCACCAGTCCGGTAACCTTCAGAATAAGTTAAACCAATGTTTTTTTCTCTGCTTTCATCTTTTGATAGATGAAATAGCAAACTAGCTTTAGGTAGGAATTTATTCTCGTAATTTGAACCCCCATAAGCACCTGAGCGAGTGGTTGCGTATGCATCCCATTGAGAATCAATCCCGGCATTTCCAGACGAACTAATACGATTGGCAATGACATTTGTATCGTATTTGTTATCGACGTACTCATAACGTCCGCCAAGACCATAGGAAAACTGGTCATTGTGATCAATAGAAAATGTATTAAAAGCTGCTAGTGTTTCGCGTTTTCTATCGACATATTGTTTCATGTTAAGCTTTAAGCTTAGCTTGTTAGGTTGTGGTGTAATGCTAAAGTTGTAACGATCAATGAGTGAAAAACGATGAGCATGAATACCAAATGTGTTTTTTACTTTTTCATTTTGAAAACTTAATAAATTTTCAAAGCTTGTGAAGTTTTCTCGATGATAATCTGGCCTTTCTCCAGTCAAATTTTGACTAGTCAGATCACTGTCGGTTGATGTTTGCTGCTTAGATAAAGAATATGCTATTACCGCTAGGTTACTCCAGTTAGCGTTTATTTTTTTGTCGTATTCAAGATAAGTTTGTGAATTTTTTGTTCGATAGATACTGTTTAAGTCTTCAAAGGCTTCGTAATTTTTAGGTTCAGGACCATGTACATAGTTACCACCATGCATTGACATAAATGCTTTCGTTCCAAATTTTATTTGGTCTTGGTCATTGGGAAAAAATAATAAATCTAAGTTTAAATTGTATTGATCCTTTTTGGCCCAATCTCTTTTTCCTGTAGTTTTATTTTCTATGTGGCCATTATAGTTTTGTGCCGTCGATGAAATTTTTAGTGCCAATTTATCTTCGATTAAGGTGATGTTTTGCTTAAGGTTAATGATTTTTTTTCCAGCATTTCCGACTTCAACTCTAGCGTTTCCAGATTGATCAAATTTTGGGTCTTCATGAAATAAGTTTAAACTTCCGGCCAGTGAGTTTATTCCTTGCCCTAATGATTGCGAACCTCTTAAGATTTCTAGACTTTCTAAGTCATAAAGGTTGAAGCTGCCAGATTTAATTGCAAGATCTGTTTGAAAAACGCGATCAACTAAAATCGATGCCAAATTATCTTTTTGATAGCCAGTTACACCTGTGTTTTTTACACCTCGAATAGTAAATGTCTCGTCTTCTTTGTTTACAGTTATATTTGCTTCATTTTGTAATGCCTCAAGTCCGGTGTTTGGTATTGGCATTTTTAAGGATTGCTTTTTTATAACAACTAAGCTTTCCTGGGTTTGGTTTAATGTTTTTTGCTCTTTTAAACCTTTAACGATAATGATCTCATTGTTTTCGGGTGTTGATTGTGCGTATGAGTTTGTCATACTTAAGGCAGCAGCAATCCAGATGAGTGAAATTTTATATATTTCCATAAAGTCCTCTAATAATAAGTGGTTGATATAAGTAATTAGTCATTGCAAAAATTTACTAAATTTGGTTTTACGCTATTTAGTTCATACGCTTCTTTGTCATAAATATATTTTGAAATTGAATTAAGAATCGTTGCTGAACGCCAAGGCATTAAACTTGTTTGAGGTTCGGACACTCCATGTAGGTGCCTAGAATGATTTTGAATATAAATTTGTGGTTGCTGATAATCCCCAGGTAGGTTTTTCAAATTGAGTTTAAAATTAAAATCAATACTTAATCTATTGTTGTCATCTAGAGGCACGTAATTTTCAATTGAATTTAAAAAAGATGGGGTTGTGGTGGTAAAACCTGAAGCAAGGATAATAATATCTGCGTCTAAGGAATGTTTTTTATTTGTGCTGTTGTTTGTATAGTGGATTCTATGGACATTGCCAATGACTTCTAGGTCAATGGCAGTTCGATTAGGCATAATTTCAATTACTCTTTGATCATTTAAAACATATTTGTAGTGATATAAGTCGCGGTATAAATCTAAGAGATAAAGAGGGGTGTTTCCATCACTGGCGAGTTTCTGTTCTTTTAAATATTTATCTTTTATTTCTGATTTAAGATGATAAAAGTGATTTATATATTGAGGTGTAAATAATTCATTAGTGAATGGTGAGTCATCGAGTGGAAGTAAGTTACTTCTTTGTCCAATAATTTTTAAACTATTAACATTTCCCCACTTTCCTTTTAGGGTATTGCGAAATATTTCTATTCCGGTTTGTCCCGCACCAATGATCACAACGTTTTTATTGCTCAAATTGACTTTTGTTAATTCAGCACTTTTTGCATGAAAACAGCTTTTACTTATTTTTGCCTTGGCAAAGTCTGGGATTTTGTTACTAACACCTGTAGCAATACATATGGATTTTGTAGAAAATATATTTTGATCACAAATAATATCCATTTCGCCATTTTTTTTAATCTGCAGCTCTTTAACTTGGTTGTTATACTTAATTGATTTTTCCATGCACCTTGCTGCCCAAATCAAGTAGTCTTCATACTCGTTTCTTGTCACAACACTTCTAGCTGTATTTATAAATAAATAAATTCTTCCAGTCTTAACTAGGTAGTTTAAGAAAGACAGCGAATTAGTCGGGTCCACTGTCATAACCAGATCTTTTAAAAAACCTGTTTGCATTATGGAGTCTTCAAAACTAATTTCTCGATGCCAGTTAATTTCGGAAGACTTTTCTAGAAGTATTGTATTAAGATTCGTTTTTTGTGCTAGTGCAAGAAGGCTCAAGTTAAATGGGCCTGCTCCAACGCCAACTAAATCAAAGTTTTTATTTGTGTTCACTATGTTTTCCTTGTGAGAAGTGCTTAGAAAATTTGTGTAAAGGATTTATTAAATCAGTTCCTAGTAGAGGGGCCAGGCGCGAAGAAGTATCAGTATACCCCAACTTGAAACGAACTTTGTTGAGAATAATTCGCTCTATTTTTCTTCGTAAAAGTGATCGCGAATCATTTTCAAAATTCATGTTAGAAAAATATGTGTTTAGGTAATTGTAAATAACATCTGAAATTGTAGAGTAAAATTCATTTTCGTTAATAGTGCCTTCTGTCTGCAGTGCTTGTGATAAAAATCTTAAGTGCGTAACAAAGTGCCCGGTAATTAAATCATGAATTAGATGTTCAGCAGGAAGTTTTTTAATTTTTAAAAGACTTTCTGCGACATTCATGTCTTTGCAAAACTCTAGTAAATTTGGATTTATTGGATCTTGTAATCTTAAATCCCCTTGAAAATCTTTTACAACTATTGCTTTAGGCTCAAATTTTTCTAGTTCAATCTGTACATTTTGTCCATGAGCAACTAGACCAATTCCATACTTTAGCTGTAAGTGATATAGAGGAATAATTATGTTTTGAGCATATAATTCGATCCACGTTGTAGCAGAAAGATTAGACATTTTAATTAAAAATCCGGCATAAGAATTACCGCTGCAATCGGTGTAAAATAAACTAGCGGCCATAGTTGAATTAAACTTGGGGTGGCCATTTTCTCTTAATACAAAACTTAATAATTCATGGTACCGATATGGTGCATTTGGTATTTGAGAAAAGTGGTTTTGCACTAGAGAGAGACCGTAAATTTCTTTTAATACTCTACAGGACTGTTTTTTAAGAAGTGGATCTTCATTAAAAATTTTTTCTATAATAGGTGATATCGCATAACCTGATTCGATGGCATCACTATTCATACCTCGATATGCAGATGTATTTAATATATTTAAAGATAATTTGAAATCATATGGAATATTTTGCGTGGTGAGAGTCAAGGTCCTTAGAGATATTTGAGGAGCAAAAAATAAGCTATTAATTAGTTTTTGGTCTATAATGACGATTTCCTTTTTTACTATTTCTTCATAGAATTGAATTTTTACAATCTTATCTAGTTGCCATGGATGAATTGGCATGAGTACATATTCATTGATATTTATATCTAAAGAGCTAGTGAATACATTAAATGCAATCTGGTCTTTAATAAATAAGTGCAATAAATATATGTTGTAATTAAATTCGGTGTCTTTTGTTGTGTAAGTGATGATTTCCTTTTTAATTAAAATCGCATTTAGTTGAAATTCGCTCCCATATTCTGGTGTGTAGTTTAAAAAATCTTGTGAATTAAATCCTAGGCGTCCCTTGTTTAGAAGAATTTTGGGATGCCCATTTAGTAGAGATTCTTTCTCATAGTTTTTCAATTGATGAAATTTTTTTATCTCGACTGTTTTTTTTCTTTGATTAACTCCGCAGTCAGCGAAAAGTGTTTGATGCATTTCTTCAGTGAAATGTGCAAGTGTGATATCATCTATTTCAAGGATTTGCTGAGCCTCTTTGAAAAATAAAAATGGACAGATATCATCAATGTACTCATTTGTTTTTTTGTCTATTTTTTTTATGCTGTTAGCTTCAATGATAAGACTGTCCCATTCAACTTTATTTGCCAAAAATGTATAGGAGTAGTATTCAAAGTCTAATTCATATAGTTTTTTGTTTTGCCATTCATTATCTTTTAGTATTTTTACAGTAAGAATTTCTTCGTAGCATAATTCACTTATTGATTTTGCAACAAGTTTTAGTTTTGCTTCACGATAGATTGCAGTGTGGTCGTTTGAAGTTTGAATTATTGATTTCTTTTTTTTCATAAAATTCTTTAAATATAATTCTCTTCATAAAATTTATTTCGATCACAGCGAAGTAGCACCGCTCGCTTATGTGGAAAATCAAACACTTTAAGTTGTTCCCATGCCTTAAAGGTCTCTAAGTATTTTAAAATTTTCACATTGTCGTGACGAGGCTCACCCATTATGTATTGAGTGTTTGAATTGCTTTGAAAAATATAGTGGCAGACATGTTTTAATATTGTATCGGTGTTGTCAAAGCCTAAAAATTCAGGATTTCCAATTAGTAAATGAAATCCTCTGTCGTAGTCATTTGCACTATAATATGGACCCAGACGATCTTCTTTGGTCCAATAAATTTCAAAATATCCAACTGGCACAAATTGATCATCGGCCTTCGCTATTTCTAAGATCACTGGCATTTGGTGAGTGTCACAAAGAGCATTAGATAAATATTCTAGCAAATCTTCCTTTTTTTTGTTTAGTTCCCAAAAATTTGCAACTCTTGCCTGGTTGTGCCATTCATGAAAAATATCTAAATCGGTTTCTCTATTGATGACTCTTAAGCGGATCGTTGCATTTATTAATTTGGCATGGGCCGTATATAGTATTTCTTTCTCGTTATACTTGGGTCTAATCGGGTGACGTATATTGTTTGTAAGAGTGTAAATATCTTCGCCATCATTGCACATTGTTTTCTCTCCGATAAAAAATGGATTTTGAATTAAGTTGTATAACCCCAATGGGTTTTCCATAGCATTTTCATTGAAATTTTCAATGCAGCATCTAAAATTATTTTTAATGCGAATATAGGGTGAATATAAAAGGTATTTTAATAAATGATTGTTGTGTTCTTTATAGGCTTGAAGTTTGGAGAAGAGGTAATCTGTAGTGATTTTAATAAGTGTTTGTTCATCATCAGTGTTTAGAGCAAGAGACCGAATTGTTCCAAGCGTCGAGTTTAGAAATAGATAGTAGCCAACAAGAATTGAACCCATTTCAGGCGTGATAAAATTTTTTGTTAGCTCTCTTTTTTTAGATTCTGAAAGGTTGTGATGGTTATCATAAAACCCAGAGCCTTGAGTATCCCTGTAAAAGCAGGTTGTAATGTGGTTTTTGTCGTTCATTTCAAGAACTATATTTTGTTGGTGAGCTCCAAGAAGAATTCCATACATACATTGAATTTCTAAGAAATTGCCAATAACTTTTTCTAGAAATTCTGTTTTATACCAAGCTGTAATATTAGTGTTTTTTGTAATTAATAGCTCTCTTATAAGTGATTGCCCATAATCAATACTGTGTTGATTTAATAGGGCCAGTGAGCAAGTAATGTTTTTATTATCAACTTTGTTTTTTAAAAATGGATTTGCTCTGAATACAACCATTGTTTCTTCTATTATTCCTGGATCGTGCAGATTGTTGGTTTCAGGCATGTTCGTGATATTTTTTATGGAACAAAAAAATGGTTCCTGCATAATTTCAAAGTTACGTATTTTTTCATCAATTTTTATTTTATTTGTAACATCATTTAAAAGCATCCCACGTCTAATTTCATGGGGTTTAAGGTGTCTAATTGAATTAGTTAGCCTTACACTTAGTGAAAACTTAAGCATCCAGTTAATGTTTTCGTTATACATGGATCTTATTGACGTAGTTGGAGAGAGTGCAATAGTGAAATTAGTCTTTATGATTTTTTGATTAACTAGTAGATCTTTTAGCTTTGTATCTTTTAGTGTTTCCCACTGAAGCGGATGAATGGGAAATGGTGTGTATCCTTTTTTTTGAGGAACACCTGATATTCTTGAAAGTTCAACAAGTTCTTTAAGAGCATTTTCGTCGCCAAAAGATTGGGATGCTTCGATTGTTAAGTGTTCATTGTCGATATATAACCAGCTAATCTTGGCTTCTTCATTCAAGTCAATGTCTATAGGTAAACTAGTTTCTCTTAATTTGGGATAGGGGTGGGCGTAGTGCCCGAATAATAATTTTTTTTCATTGATTTTGAAGTTGTGTAAATCTTCTAGAACACAATTTGATTTTATGTAATCATTTTCTATATTTCTTATACTTCGAGTAACTCTATCTAAAAAAAGCGATGCACTTTCTTTGTTTTTGGAAAAGCATTCACTTAGATCATGTATCCAATCATTAAATGACATTTCTTTTTTGCTTAATGAATAATAATGATCAATGTATTCATTCTGGAGCGTGCTGCTTAGTCTTTTTATTCCTAGTATGAAATTTCTTTCAATGAAAAGGAGATGCTCAATGTTTTTTAAAAAAATTAGCTCATTAATTTCAGGGTATTGTTTTACCAGTAACGATTTTTTATATATGGATTTATTTCCAACTTCAATGAATAGTGAGTTTAAAAAGCTTTTTCTTATTTCTTTTTCTAGTTTGTTCATATTCATAATACTAATTTTTTTTAATAGATTTCTTTTTTTGTTCCTATTCGAATTGTGATTGTGAATATCGCAATACTTACAATTACAATAGCTACGCCGATAGAAAATAGATGGAGTTTTAAAACCAATGCCATTAAACCAGCACCAACTGCGTAGCCCAGAGAATGAGCTACGCTTGCAAGACCCACTTGTTTTCCATACTCATTTTCAATCGCATTTTTGTGTTTTTTACTTATGAGTGCTAAATAGACTGGAGGAATAAGAGATAGGCCAACAGATAAAATGCATACTGAAATCCAGATGTCTTTGGTTGCGGTTGCAGAATTTAAGATAATAGCACCCGTGATTAATGAAATGCTGCCTATAAACATCATTGATTTCCATCGGGAATTATTTTTTTTATTTAAAATTTCAATTTTCTTTATAGATTTTTGAGAAATAAACTGTGTGATAAGGCCCAAGATACTTATCACAATTACAATTTTGGCCATAAATAAAGTTGCAGCATCACCTCGTATATTAAATAAAACTTTCAAGTGATGACCTAGTGTTGAGTGTAATATACCTATGAAACTTGTAAAAATTAGCGCTAAAAAAATGGGTAATGTAGATTGTTTTATTAGTTCAATATAATTTGAAATCTTGATTTTATGAGTGCCTTTGACAAGTTCTGTAGTCTCTTCTTTTGTGAGTATTTCATAAATCGCTAACAAAAGTATGATCAAGGTATAGGCATAAATCAGTTCATCAAAATTTACACCTTTGTACAAAACCAAAATTGGACCTGTTATGCGTCCGAGATTTAAGCACATTGAATTCCGTGTCAGTACTTTTATTCTTTCTTTATTAGGGGCAAGGTCTAATTGCCAGGCTTGAGATACAGGAACAACTGCTGATGCCAGCAGTCCATAAATGATTCTACTTAAATATATTAAAGTAATTTTCGTTTCAAGATCTAAGTGTGGATTTAGAGCAAAAATTGAAGACAATAATAGGAAGGACGAGGCCAGTCCTGTCATGCCTAGGCCAATTATTTTTTTTCTTCCATACCGATCACTCATTGATGCCCAGAAAGGACCTGTAAATGCAAAAAATAGTGACCCTATACTAATTGATCCGGCAATATGGCCGATTGATATTGATGAGACTTCTGAAATGAAAGGGATAGTTACATACAAAATCATTTGTACTGAACTAAATAAAAAAGTGTTGAGGTACGGTAGAAAGAGTTTCACTAACAGGTCCTTGCTCTGGATATCATTTGTTCTGATATATAAGCAAAAATTCCCTGTGTCTATAAAAAGTTTGAGTAATGCAACTTATTTATATAATTGTATCAAATCCAAAAGAGTGCTCAAGAATCTTTCTTGAATTCCAATAGTTATAACCGATTTAGAAACTCTATTGTGCGTTTTTCCTTCGGGTTTTCAAATATGTTTTGGGGCTTCCCCTCTTCCACGATTAGCCCCTTATCCATGAAAATGACTCTGTCTGCAACTTCCTTGGCAAAACTCATCTCATGAGTCACTACCACCATGGTCATCCCGCTAAGTGCCAAGTCTTTCATTACTTTTAGCACTTCGCCAACTAGCTCTGGATCGAGTGCAGATGTAGCTTCGTCAAACAACATCACCTCAGGCTCCATACACAACGCCCGTGCAATGGCCACTCGTTGTTGTTGTCCGCCAGACAACTCACGTGGATAGCTATCTTTTTTATGAGTCATTCCAACTTTTTCTAAAAGCATTAATGCTTTTTCAGTTGCAGATTTTTTATCTAGCCTATTTACGTTCATTGGAGCAATGATTAAGTTTTCTATTACTGTTAAGTGTGGAAATAGGTTGAAAGATTGAAAAACCATACCAATTTTACTTCTTTGGTGGTCTAGAGTTCGCTCATCACAAGTGACAAGTTTTCCATTTTTATGGGTAAAGCCAACGGGTGAATCTTTAAACCAGATGGTGCCACTTGTAGGAATTTCTAAATGATTTAAGCATCTAAGGAATGTTGATTTACCCGATCCTGATGGGCCAATGACAACTACGACTTCTCCTTTTTTTATTTCAGCACTAATGGAGTGAAGAACAGTATTATCACCAAATGCTTTATTAAGATTTTCTATTTTTAAAATTGTTTCATTAGTATTCTTCATTTTTAAACGCCACCCTTTTCTTCTAATCTTTTTTCGAGTCGTGAAGCGGTAAAGCTTAGAACTAATACAACGATTAAATATCCAAGCGCTGCCCAGAAATACACTTCCCAAGGGCGCAAGTATTTTGCACCAATTCTTTGAGTTACGTATAAAAGTTCGGACAATGATATGACAGAGACAAGAGAGGTTTCTTTGGTTAGTGCTGAAAATTCGTTAACCACTGGAGGAATAATTCTTCTATATGTTTGGGGGATAATGATTTTAAACATTACTTGGTAGTAAGATAAACCAAGAGCTCGTCCGGCTTCCATTTGCCCTTTTGGAATGGATTGAATACCAGCACGAAATATTTCTGCCAGGTAGGCACCAGCATTTAACGACAGTGCCAAAATACCGGCTGGCATAGAATCAAGAGTAATATTAAAGAGACTTGGAAGCGCAAAATAAACAAAGAGAATTTGCAAAAGTAGCGGCGTACCCCTAAATAAAGTTATATAAATTAGGCTTAACCAATTGAGTATTTTTAATCTAGAGACTCTTAGAATGGCCAATAATAGACCAACAAATAATCCACCAACTCCAGTGATTAAAGTGAGTTTTATGGTTACCCACATACCTTCTAAAAGTCTTGGTATCACAATCGCTTTTGAAAAGGCCCAAAATCCTAATTCTGCTTCCATGTCTCTATCTTTTGTATATGTTTAATTAAAATTTCGGTTCAGTTTTTAACCACTGCTTGTAAATTTTTGAAAATGTACCATCTTTTTTAATGGTCTCTAGTGCTTTAGTTAATTCAGCATGAAGAGCCTTGTCAGTTTTTCTAACAGCAATACCGATTGGTTCTGGCTTCATGGCAATACCAGAAATAACAAAAGTTTTTGCGTCTAATCCTGCATAGTAAAACCCAACCGCTTCATCGATGACGATCACTTCAGCTTGCCCAGCTTTTAGTGCCTGGAATGCCTCGGTGGCACCTTTAAATGCTTTAATATCCTTTATCGAAATTCCAGACTTTTTAAAACCTTCAACTGCTTCATATGAAGTGGTATCGGCTTGAACGGCCACAGTTAAGCCAGCTAGTTCTTTTTCTGATTTGACCTGCTTTCCAGATTTTTTAACAACAAAGACTTGTCCCATTTGAACGTATTGAACAAAATCTACTTGTTTTTTTCTATCTTCAGTTATGTTCATCGATGACATGATTATGTCGTAGCGGCTTGATTGAAGACCGGCCAATATTCCATCCCAAGGCATTACAATAAATTCTGGGGTTTTTCCCATTACTTTGGCCATTGCTTTTGCTAAATCGACATCAAGACCAATAATTTTACCATCGACACTTTCAAATTCCATCGGAGGATAAGTTGTATCGACTGCAATTTTTAATGACTTTGCTTCAGCTGCACTTAGATTAATAGATAAAAAGAGGGCACAAATGACCGCAAACATTTTTTTCATGATTCGCTCCTTGAATAATGATCATTAGATTTGATTATTAAAGGCTAGCGGAAAATATTGAGAATGCAAAATAAAAATAGTTTGCAGTCCTGTCTATTGGATTAATTCACTAGGGGGGCGAAAGAAAAATACCGGAACGGTTGCCCAAAAACGATGGCCAAATTGGTCGATAAATTGGAATTTCCC
Organism: uncultured Bacteriovorax sp.; assembly: GCA_964456675.1. Lineage (GTDB taxonomy): Bacteria > Bdellovibrionota > Bacteriovoracia > Bacteriovoracales > Bacteriovoracaceae > Bacteriovorax. The sequence goes on from CAYWBR010000055.1 coordinate 15,395, forward strand.
ACGCATATTTCCATACGGGGAGTGCAGGGGGCAGAAGCTTTGGTATTCATATGATTGCCCGGGAAGAAGGATGGGTTGTTCTCCAACCACACCAGAGCCCTGAACCTCGTAGTGTTTTCCTTTCCCGTCTTTAATTTTCCAATGGCGATGAACGAGTTTGATAGATTCGTTACGATAATTGGTCATTACGACTTTATAGGCATAAAAATATTGATTATGTTCTGGGCTAGATCGGTCTTTGACGTAGTGAGGAGTGACTTTTATCTCCACCGATTCGTCTAAGTTTTCATAGGTGTATTGATCGATCTCTGTAGCTGTACTTGATTCCACGGTGCCCTCAAAATTATAAAAATATACTTTGGGACGCCTTGTATCAAAATTTCTATAGAATATAAAGAGCGGGGATTATTTTTTTTCAAATAATAGAAATTCATCTTCCATAAGTCGTGAGAATTGGGCATCGCCAAGCTCGTCACATATGGAATTTAGACTAGTTGTCGTATTATTTCCCTTATGGATTTTTGCTAATTTATTCTTTAGCTGCTTTAAAAATTGGTCATTTGAGTCTTTTTTAACGATAGTTTCACAGGGGATTTCCAAATATTCATTAATTCCCACACTTTTTTTGGGTGTCTGGGCGCTAACACATAGGCAGAGGGTAGATATAATAAGCATAAATAAATACTGCATCTTCATCATTAAAACCCTTTTCTTTAATACTAATTATAGCAAATTTTCATATCAAGATTTGCAAAGTGATAATAGCTCATGTTTTTAATAAGATGTGAGAAGCTTGTAAAGATTATATTGTGCCAATATTAAGGGCCACTGGGATTAGTGTTTTTTGTAAGTGATGATAATTTTAGGGAAAATTTTTTTGTCTCTGAATCATGCTTTTTAATCGCAGAAGCAGCTCATCTTTTATTTTGTCATCAGCTAGTTTGGTTTCTTCAAACAAATATACACAAGCTTCTAGTGTTGAGAGATGATTTTCTTTTCCACACTTGCGCAATTCGTATTGTGATGAATAGGTTTTAGCTAGTTTTACTTTTGGCAGTTGATGCAAAAAAGAATTGAGGTAGTAAATTTTTTTAGCTTTTTTCCATGTACCATCAAGAATGATAATTCCTGCTATTTTAAAATCTTTATTTGATTCGATTAGTGCTGTCGTTGAAATCGCATCCTCGGTAGGAAAAAGCAAAATCCAATTTTTAACATTTGGAAAATTTTCAAATATGTTTTCATTAAAAATTTCACCATCAAAAACTACAATATTGTTAAAAGATAGTTGGAGAATTTTAGCGGTATTGAGATAATGGTTTGTTTCATTTTTATGACGCAAAATAATTAGAGGAAGTGGAGAAAGTAGATTGGCCATAGTGTAGTCACAAATACAACGAGTGGTTGGACACTGGCATTTTGGGCAGTATGTTCTTTTTTTTATTTCATTCATTTTAAATGCGTCTTAATTCTTCTTTTAAGCATCGGACAAAATCTGCCGTGACCTTTTGATGTTTATTTTCACATCGATCAATACTCTGGTTGATTTTTTGGTGGCAAACATCGTCTTTTGAGAAGCGTTTTCTATGCTTCATACAATGAAAATTTAATACCTGGTTAAGCTCTCTTAATGTGCTTGGTGTTCCCGGTAGTTTTATTTCTCGAACTGCTATGGATGGCACATGATCAGTGGGAGGGAGGGGCGAAGTGTTTACTGCATTTTTGATATTTTTTTCATGGAGGTTTTCTACCAGATCATGTACAGATGAGCGCTCAATTTCAGAAAAAGCTTTATCCGTTTCTTTTGAATAAGTTGGGTTAGAACTAGTGTTAGTATCTTCTTTTTGCAAAAGCGAGCAAGCAGGTAGCAGAAAAAAAATTAAGGATAAGGAGATAAATTTCATTTTTACAGATCGCCAAAAACAGAACCTAGTTGAGGGTAATCGATAAATGGATTGCGGTTTCCTTGGATTTTATAAATTTCGTCATTTCGATTTTTTTCATTTGTATCAATAGGATCTTCTTTATCCCATTTTTTCAAAAAAATTTCCTGTTCATTTGGTATTGGCATTTTGTAGCGAACCGCGAAGTAGAAAATTGCACGAGCAACATTTCCTCGATGAGTTTTAGGTGGCATAAATCCAGTAGTGTTAGTTCCTTTTATAACTCCAATTGCTGAAGCATTACAACTTTCATGAGTTTCACGCGAGAAATCAACTTCTCCAAATAAGTGATTGCTTCTGACTGAATTTGCCCGATTGTCTACAGGAAATAAATGATGAAGATCCACTTTCTGCATTTCAATATTCATATTATTATTAAATTTACTTTGAGGCCATGTATGCTCACAATTGGCAACGTTTGGGTTGGGAATTTTATTTGGCCCAGCTCCGTCGATCTCTGTAATATTTTTTTCACAGTATAAATCTTTAATAAAGAATTTATTTTCAGTATTTTTTTCTAAAAAAAGTTTTCCAAACAAGATTTCACGGGCTTTCTTATAACTGATAGTTGAATTTTGAGCATAACATTCGGCAAGAGGAGCACAGTGTGAAACGATCTCATCAGTAGCTCCTGGTATTCTTTGATGAAGACCATCAAGAACAACAAAAAGCTGATCCCTAAGTTTTTGGCTGTCGCTCATTTCCTGAATGCTAAGGTCGTTTATTGTTTTTGTAAGTGAT
>CAYWBR010000056.1:0-2838 GCA_964456675.1 uncultured Bacteriovorax sp.
TTTAACCAAAACCCCAACCATCTTCATCAGCGCCTTAACTTGCTCTCCATCTTTTGTCAGATAATTTTTTCCTGAATAACCAAACCAATCCCAACAGCCTTTTAAGTTTAAGCCTCCCGTTTTTGCAGACGGATAAAGGATAACGATATTATTTGCTTCGGCCCATTCATTTAGGCCAGCAGTTTTTGGAAATAGATCTTGCGAATACTCTGGACCTTGAACGCATCCATGAAATGAAATATGTAAACGACACGTTGGATTTTTTTCCAGTCTGCATCCTGATGGAATATAAATATAACCTTCATCGTATAAAAAATTTGTAAGAGTTGAAAAATCTCTTTGATCAAAGGTTGAAAGATTAATAGGATTCACAATTTTTACTGGCGGATTTAACTTACCATAAATAGCCTGAAGGGATTCACCGGCTCCATCAAAGCCACAATTTTGAATCCAAGGCTCTCCCATCTTGTCACACTTCTGACCTTTATTTAACGTTGGATACCCATGCTCACTTGCTAAATCTGTTTTAATCACTGTGTCTGTGAAAAATGCATCCATAAATTCTTTAATTCGGTATGCTCCTTCTAATCGCACCACACTATCTTTTGATCCGCCAAAAATATAAATTGGTTTACGGGCCAAATTATTTAGACTCGCAATTTTTTTGCTTTTAGCAAGCTGTTTTGCTTTTTCAACATATTTTTGTGTATCGATTTTATGGGGCTCTTTCATGCATAAATTTCGAGCTTTGTTCACATCGCCTTCTGCACACCCATAAACTCCACCCGCAAAAGAAGCTGCTCCCTGAAATATATCGGAATGAATCACTTGCAACTGAATGGCCATAAAAGCACCTGAGGATAAACCCGAAAGAGAAATTCCTTCTTTTGATAGACCTAATTCAGGTAATTTAGAAATACTATTTCCATGAGCTTTGGAATTTAAAATTATCAACATAGTAAACACAATAATAACTTTAATATTGCCCATATAATTCTCCACAAATCCAGTGAGTAATGTTTCCATATAATTAGATAAATTTCGTTACAAAACAAGTCATTTCATTGTTAGATTTTTATGCTAGCGTAATATTAGGATCATTTTTATTTAGGAGTTTAGTTATGGAGAGCTTTAAATCTTCTGGCATTTATACAAAACAGGCACATGTTAAAATTCCTGAAGGGCTATTTGAAGAGGAACATGGAAGAAAAGGTTTTTTCGGAAGAGTCTCTCATCTCTATCACACTACTCCACCTGTAAATTGGACAAATATCGAAGGGGATCTAAAACCTAGATGCTTACCTCCTATTTTTAGTGAAATATTTCCAGCAGATCAATTTATTCCATTACTTTACAACAACGATGTTATCTTAAATTCAATAAGACTAACTAAATCCTTTGATAATTTTTACAGAAGCGCTGACTTTGATGAAATGTTTTTTATTCACGAAGGTGAAGGGCGTATTGAAACTATCTACGGCCATCTTGAATACACTCGTGGTGACTACATCATCATTCCTCGTGGAACAACTTATAAACTTTATTTGAAAACTCCAACTAAGGCACTTAAAGTTGAGTCTAATTCAGAATTTGAAGAACCTGATCGTGGAATGCTTGGACCAAATGCTCTTTATGATCAAACAGCACTTGTTACTCCTTCTGCTGCATTAGGATCTGAAAACGACAAGAAAGAATACAAAGTAGATATTAAACGTGAAGGAAAAATTACAACTGTCACTTATCCATTTAATCCGCTTACGGCTAAAGGATGGAAAGGTTCTGTTTACCCATATAAACTTTCAATCTATGATTATTGCCCAGTTCTTTCTCATCGCTACCACATGCCTCCAAGTGCGCACACAACTTTTGTTTGCCGTAACTTTGTTATCTGTTCATTTGTTGAAAGACCATTAGAAGAAACAAAACACGGAGTTTTAAAAGTTCCTTTTTATCACTCAAACATTGATTACGATGAGGTTCTTTTTTACCATCAAGGTAACTTTTTCTCGCGCGATAACATTGATGCTGGAGCTATCACATTCCACCCTCAAGGAATTCACCATGGGCCACACCCAAAAGCTTTCTTAACGGCAAACGATAAAACATACACTGATGAATACGCTGTCATGCTTGATACTCGTTATCCTTTAATGCGCTCTGAGTGGTTTGATAAAATAGAAATTAAAGACTACTGGAAATCTTGGTTACCTAAATAGGATAAAAAAATTATGATAAAATCTTTTGATACAAATGGTGCTTTTCAAGACAATTATAAATTCTTAATCGGCTCAATTCTTCCAAGGCCCATTGCTGTTGTTTCTACTCGAAACGAAGATGGTACGAACAACCTCGCCCCCTTTTCTTTTTTCACTGCAGTTTCTGCCAAACCGATGATCGTGGCATTCTGTCCAATGATCAGATCATCTACGGGAGAAATGAAAGATACTGTAAGAAACATTTATCGCGAAAAAGAATTTGTCATTAATATTTTTAGTGAAGAGTTGACTCAAAAAATCAACTTAACCTCAACTGAACTTCCCTATGGCGAAGATGAGTTTAAATTCGCCGGATTAACCCCTCTGAACAGTGAAAAAATCAAAGCCCCTCGAGTTCAGGAGTGTCCAATCCATTTCGAATGCATCTATCGCGATCACATCTCATATAGTGACAAACCTGGCGGTGGGCAAATTATAACGGGAGAAGTAGTAAGAGTTCATATAGATGATAAAATTTTAAAAGATGGTAGAATTATTACACAAGAACTAAAGCCGGTTGGACGTGGTGCTGGAAATGATTGGTTTAAAACTGATCATGTTTTTGAATTAGAAAGATTAATGG
>CAYWBR010000056.1:2848-16592 GCA_964456675.1 uncultured Bacteriovorax sp.
TTCTATTCACACTATGTGTCTTTCAATTTAATAGCTATGCTCGCGAATGGTTAAAAGTTTTTATACCAAATGCAAAATGTGGTGACGGAGCTGATTATTTTGTCTTTATCAGTAACAAAAAAAATAATAAGCTGCTCATTGAGTTAATGAGCGGTGGTGCGTGCTGGTCTGCTGACACGTGCTGGGGGCCAAATCTTAGAACTTGGATTCATCCGATACCAAAAATTCCAAATTTTAGTGTTCTTACTAACGATTCAATTGAAGATAATCCTTTCAAAGATTTTTCTTCTATCTATTTTCCATACTGCACTGGCGACATTTATGCTGGAAACCATGTTGGTAAGTATTTATTTGGTACTCTTCCAACTTACCATCAAGGTAAAAAAAATATTTACCTGGCCATGAACTTTCTAAAGGAAAAAAACTATATCCAATTTAATAATATAAATGATCTCGTTATTTTTGGAGCATCTGCTGGAGCGATTGGCACTTTGTTACATGCTGATTACTTTAATACTTTCACTCCTAACTCAAACAAACGCACTATTATCTCAGACTCTCCCGGGCTCCATTTTGGTCGTGAATTTTGGGATAAATTTACATACCCTTTGCTCAATGATTTCGATGCAACTTTTAGAGAAGCAGGCCTTAATCTCGATTTCAAAAACGGAATCATCACAAGCGAATTAAAGAATGTTTTTAATCTCAAAAGAAATTGGAACATAGGCATACTTCAAGGAAGCCAAGACATTATCATGTCTGTTGTTTTTGGAAATATCACACCTGGTGAACACGAAGATTTAGTGCTTGGTCCAACTGGAATAGTAAAAGTGGCGGAACCATACAAGCATGTTGATACATGGATCAATAAAAGTCCTATGCATACTTTTTTAGTATTAAGCAAAAGTATGAATATGGAAAACGAAAATGGTGAAACTGCATTAGAGTTTGCAACTCGTATTTATCAAGGTGTTAATAAAAAATAGAATTTTATATACACGATTTTTTAGTAACTCTAAATACTTCATTGTTTGTGTTTGGGTAAAACGAGGACAACACTTTCCCGACTACTTTCGTTAGATTCTAAATTATAGACAAAAAAAAGCCCCGATTTTGATCGGGGCCAATCTATTAAGCAATTTTTAACTTCTTTTTTAATTCTTCAAATGTTTTTTCTTCACGAATTGCAAACATCATATTGCTCTTAATGTTTTGATTAGATGAATAATACTTTTTGATCATTTCAATATCTAACCCAGCTGTTTTTGCATTTTCTTCAATTTTTTTATCAAAATCTGCTTCTGTTGATTCAATTTTAAATTCCTTTGCTAAGAAATCTAGAATTAATCCTGATCTAACTTGAAATTCGGCCTTAGTTGTCACATCAGATTTCCATCTAGTAAAGTATTCCTCAACCATTTGATCATTGAACCCTTGAGATTTTAAAGTTTTTGTTAAATCTTCTTTTAAGTAGTTTTCTTGATTAGAAATTAATGTTCTTGGAATATCAAATTTATTTTCAGAAACAATTTTCTCAAGAATTTCTTGGTGCAATTTTTCATTGGCCTGTCTTTCTTTTTGACTTACAAGGTTTGCCTTGTTTTTGTTATTAAAATCTTCTACAGATTCAAAACCAAATTCTTTTGCGAGGTCATCTGTTAGGCTTGGATATTTCTTTTCTTTAATTTCTAAAATTTCAACTTCAAAAGTAACTTTTGCATTTTGAAGATCTGGAACATGGTAATCAGCAGGGAATGTTAATTCGATATTTTTCTTATCAGCTTTCTTTAACCCCATCATTCCATCTTCAAATCCAGGAATGAATTGACCAGAACCAATTTCTAGAAGAAATTCTTTGGCTTTCATATTTTCAGGGCGAGAACCATCTGCCTTCACTCCCTCAAAATTGAAAACTACAAAATTACCTTTTGTGATTTTATGAGCAGCATCTGTAACTTCTGTCATTTCTGCTTTTGAGCTTAAGTAGTTTTTGGCCATTTTATCTAAATCTTCACTTGAAACTTCTACTTTATCTTTTTTAAATGAGTATGAAGAATAGTCTTTAATAGAAATTTCAGGAAAAATTTCTACAACTGCATCGAAACTAACGCTTTTTCCTGCATCGTATTTAACATTTTCAAAATTTGGATAACCAACCATTCTAATTTTTTCTTTATTAACTGCTTCGAAAATTTGTGATTGAACAAATTGGTTAAGCGCGTCTGATTCTATTTGTGGTCCATACATTCTTTCAACAACTGCAATTGGAGCCTTTCCTTTTCTGAAACCTTTTATATTTGTCGCTGCCTGCTTTCTTACAACAGCAGATTTGATTTCATTAGTTAGATCAAGTGTTGGAAAATTAAATTCAAATTTTTTAGTACAACCATTTACGGCTTTTACGGTGTAAGACATAGGATCCTCTTTTATAAACTATAGGTTGATCAAGTGCACAATTTGCATTTGTTTAAGCACTAAAAACTAGCTATTTATAGTGGGAATGTCAATGAATGAGAGGGCGTGTTTTAGTAATCCACTCTATATAAATACAGCCCATCTGGAGGGGCAACAACTCCGTAGCGATCATCCCTCTGTGCTTGCAAAGACGCGGCGAATTCTTCGAGAGTTATCTTATGACGGCCTAAATTCCAAAGAGCTCCAACCATAAGGCGAACCATTTGTTTTAAAAATCCACTCCCAACGACTCGAAAACAATAAATATTTTGTACTGAAAAAGGAAGCTCTGCGCCAATACTTGTCTCTAAAATTTCAGCTTCAAATATTTCGCGAATTGTTGTTTCAACCTCGGTTCCTTTACATTGATAATTTATAAAATCATGTTTTCCTATAAATAGAGTACAACCTTTTTTCATTAGTTCTAAATCAAGTTCATGGGGATAATGAGTTACTAATCCATGAAAATGAGTTGAGCTTAGTTCATTTGTTGAAAAATAATAGCGATACTCTTTTTTATCTGCACTAAAGATAGGATGAAATTTTTCGTTACATTCTTCAGAATGAATAACTCTTATATCTTTTGGCAAGTGAGCATTTAGAGCGAAAAGAAGTTTCTCTCCAGGCATCTTTAGAGGCATTTCAATTCTAACAACTTGAGCTTTAGCGTGGACACCTGCGTCTGTTCTTCCAGAGCCAACTGTTTTTACTTCTGAAATTTCACATAAATTTGAGAGCGCTTTATGCAACTCTCCTTGAATAGTTTTCGTCTTATTTTGAATCTGGAACCCGTGATAATTTGTTCCACGATATTCCAATATTATTTTATAAAAATTCAAAACCAAACCCGATCCCTACTGATGTGCCAGATATTGTTATATCATCTTTAAAATTAGAGTAATTCTGATATCTCATTGAGGCGTTAAATGTTAGGTTTGTTAGCTCACTTGTCGAAAAATATTCATAACCTGTTTCTGGAAAAATACGAGACAAATTGAGCCTAAAACTTCCTTCTGCAAATGGACCATATCCCATTTGTAGGCGTCTTTTGCCATCTTCACCTTCGGCATAGTCATCTCTTGATTGATAAAGTAGGACACCAGAAACTCCTCCCACACCTTGAATTTTTGCCCAAGGACCTAGCGGAATTTCAACTCCTACACCGACATCAGCTGGTACTTCCCAAAGTTTAAAGGTTGTTGATGACTTACTACCGTTATCTGCAAAAACTCCTTTACCTCTACTAAAAGTCGCTCCTGCGCCAAGCGAATAAAAACCATTTAAGGCCAATGTCTTAAAAACATATCTATCATTTCTTACTAATAATGGACCAAAGCGGCCATGCTGAAAACCGTTGCTAATAGTGCGATTAATAATGTCGTTTGGTGATTGATAATCAAAACTATTTTTATAGTAAGCTAGATTTACGGTCTGCTCCCCAATATTATAAAAATCCCTTGCATGCTCACCTACATCTAGCTCTTTGTATTCTGACGTCCCTTCCATTGATCCCGGCAACTGAAAAGGAATATCTTTTAAATGCGATGTCTTTAGATTATCAATTTTTTGGTCAGTTATCGGTGCATTTAAAAAGGGAGATTCTGAATTTCTATCTTTGTACTCTTCAGTTGAATCAAGCGTTGCGATGTTGGCACTACCAACAAAAGGATCTATTCGTTCGCTTTCCATTTTTTCAATTTCGTCGTTTACAACATCTCCTTGTAAACTATGACCTAAGTCTTTGGTTGATGAACACGCCATCTGTCCGATTAAAACCACGAATAATAACCAATTTTTCATCGTTATACTCCTGTGCTATTTATTTAGCCCAAATTCTTAGTGCTCACCATGCCCATCGTCTTCACTTTTCCATTGAATCATATCCTCAAGTGCACCCTTATTTTTAAAAAAATAAAGCAATGATCCAAGCACATAAATTAGTATCACAGCACCGATCATAATATGTTCATATGTAAAAGTTAGTGCAATGACTAAAAAAATCAAAAATAGAACTCTTTTTTTATGATTTTTAACCCACTCTGATTTTTTAAATGAATTAAAAGGTATATTTGAAATCATTAAAAAAGAGAAAAACAACACATAGGGAATAAGTGCAACTCTATATTCTAAAACAACTGGAAACTCTATTGAGAATAATGTTGCCCCAATTAATGCCAAAGCTGCACTTGGAATAGGCAATCCTTGAAAAAATGCTGAGCTTACTTGATTAATATTTGCATTAAATCGCGCTAATCTAAGTGCTCCACAAAGCATAAAAATAAACGAAACAACTAATCCTACACGGCCAAAATCTGCAAAAAATCTATTATAGACTAGAAATGCTGGTGCAACACCAAAAGAAACTACATCAGACATCGAATCAAATTGTTCGCCAAAAGGAGATTGAGTACCGGTCATTCTTGCAACCCTGCCATCAACAGAATCAAATATAGCACCCAAAAGTAAAATCATGGCCGCTGGATAAAACTCTCCTCTCCAAGACAGGATAACTGAATAAAAACCACATGCCATATTTAAAGCAGTAAATGTATTTGGCAAAAAAAATGCCCAACGTTTCGGAGTATTTAACATAAAAATTGTCTCTCTATTCTGGCAGTACCGCCAGTATTGTTTCTTTGGCTTGAACTGTATCGTTGTTTTTAACTAGTATCTCATATTTTTTTGGTAAATAAAGAAGGAGTGTTCCACCAAACGGTAGAAAACCGAAATTTACTCGTCGACTTCCCCGATCCCCTGGCATGACTGTAACTTCTGGCCACAAACCAAGCGGGCATCGAACCAATGAAAGACCTAATAAATGCTCGCGATTATCAAAAACTATCCCCAACCCACTGTAGTTTGCCATACCGGCTTTTTCTGCATAATTACCGTACCTAAAAAATGATTTTCCTCTAAAAATTCTTAAATCTTTTATCTCTGTTGAAATCGGTAAAAATAAGCCCATCTCTTTCCACCATGGAATTCTGATTTGAATTTCAATAATATCTTCTCCAAAAAATGCGTGGTTCACTTTTTGTACTATATTCACAACCGAGCCATTGCAGGGAGAAAAGACTACACCTTTTGTAAGCGTGGGATCGTCGCGAAAATAATTATGGTCTCTTCTTAAAATAAAATAAGCAACTAAATACAGACATGCAAAAATACCTAGATATTTTAACCCAGCGAAAATCCAAATAAGTATCCCTATAATAAAAAAAAGTGAATTATAACGTGATGGAATGTAGGATTTTAAAATCATTTAATCTTAAACTCCTCTTCTATTTCTCTATAATAGTAAGCTTGGTCTCGTTGATTTCTTTCAATCACTTTAGAAATATATTTTTCAGGGTTATTCACAATTTCTTCTGAAGTACATTTATACTCATATAAACCATTACTATCTGGCAACAATGCAAATTTTTCAAAGTCTTTGAATAATAATAATTCATCTGCCAGATTATCTTTAAGCACCAACTTTTTAACTACTTTACCAAAGTTATACTGATAAATAAAAAACTCACCCTTAAATGCAGAAGCAACCCAAATATATTTATTAAAGCCAAGCAACTGTGGAAGGTCAAAATGATAAAAGGATGTCGCACTAACTCCTGCAAGCTCGAGCACCTGAACTATCCCCTCAGAAAGCCTCATACCTGTATATGAACCAGGTCCTGCACAGGTGATAACCTTAGTAATACTTTTAATTGTCAAACCATGTTCCAAAAGTGAGTCATAAATTAATCGATGAATCACTTCAGAAGGTTTCTTTACCTCAAGGTTGTGTATACAAATCCATTGATATTTCTCTGATAAAATACCTATTTTTAGATTTGAAGTTGTATCTACAAATAAATAAGCCATAACTAAAAAAATCTGCTGAAATCATTAAAAAGTGCACCAATCATTAACATAAGAAGAATAGATAGACCAACCTGTTGAGCAATTTCCATTTTTCTTCTTGATAAAGGACCTCTATTAATTATCTCCAAGCCAATAAACATAATATGGCCACCGTCTAATACTGGAATTGGAAATAAATTTACCACTCCTAAATTTACAGAAATTAATGCCATCAATTGAAAGAAATAACTAACTGAAGTATTTAGAGAATCATGGGCAACTTTACCAATTGTCAACGGGCCTCCAATTTGTTTAAAAGACACTTGATTAGTAACTAATTTAATAAATCCATCAAATGTTTTTTCTACAGAATCCCAGGTACGATAAAGCCCTATTACAATAGAACCCCATATTCCTTTTGATTCAGTTTGGATAAAATTTACTTTTGTTAATTCTACATGCGAGTACACGCCAATCAATTTCAAATTTTTATCTTCAATTGGAGTCACGTCGGGTGTTATTTCAATTGATTTAACATTGCCCTTTGACCAAATCTCAACTTTAACAGTTTGCTTGTTTATTGTTTGCAACTGACCTCTAAAATCTTCAAAACTCGAAACCTTTTTTCCCTCCAGGGAAACAAGTATATCACCGGCCTTTACCTCCGCTTTGTCAGCTGCAGAATTCATATTTACAGATCTAACCATTAAATCGATTGGCTTGAAATTTAACTTATCGAGATCTTCATTAACAATTCCAGTTAGGTTTTTTTCTTTTAGCGTTATTATTTTTTCTGAACTTAAATCTATTTTGGCCAACTCACTAGATGTATCAAAATCTTTTGCTACTTTATAAAGATAAAAATCTCTTTGCTCTGAAAAATTCATTAATTCTTCTAGCGAAATATTTAGATTTGCCTTTCCTTTCTCTGTAGAAATAATAAATTTTTCTCCACTAGGATTAACCAGAAATGGTTTTCTTAAAAATGGTGGATACTTAATAACTTCTTCAAAAAACTTATCACCTTTAAAGTTAACTGATAAATTTTGACTCATACCTGATCTATTAATCGTCACAGATGAAATTATTTTTTTCGAATCAAGCATAAGATCTGTTGGATTATAAACCTCATTATTATTAATTTTTAAAATAACATCTCCCGAACGAAATCCAGCATCATGCAAAATCGTCTTAGATTCAATTGCTCCGAGTTTTATTTCTGGTATCTTCTCCCCATACATCAACAAACAAAAGAACACTACAAATGCTAAAATAAAATTAGCAAGTGGTCCTCCCATAACGATCCAAAATCGCGCCCATTTATTTTGATGAGTAAACGAGAATTTTCTTTGATCTTCTGGGATTGCATCTTGATTAAATGGATCATCTCCATACATCTTCACATAACCCCCCAGAGGAATTAGCGAGATTGCATATTCAGTATCACCTTTTTTATATTTAAAAAGTTTGGGCCCAAAACCTAAAGAAAAAACCTCAACCCTAACCCCAAAAAGCCTTGCAAAAAAGAAATGTCCTAGTTCATGAAAAAAAACAAGTGGACCTAGAAATAGGACGAAAGTAACAACTTTTTCAAGTAGCATGGAATACCTCAAATATTAGGCTAAATTGCTTCCTAGATATTTTACTATAAGTGCGAAAAAAGGCGATAAGAATATAAGACTGTCTATGCGATCATAGACCCCCCCGTGACCAGGGATAAGGTTGGAGCTATCTTTAATCTCAAACTCACGCTTAATTTTTGACTGAACTAAATCGCCAACTTGCGACATAATTCCAGCGAGCGCAAAAACCACAAAGTAGTACCATTTGAAATCACTAAAAAAAAGTTTCCAAAAAAATGTTCCTAAAAATCCAGATACAACCACTCCACCAACAAATCCCTCAATTGTTTTTTTAGGGCTAACTTCTGGATAGAGCTTGTGCTTTCCAAAATTCTTACCAAAAAACCATGCACCTGTGTCCATTGTGAATGTAACAATCAAAAGCATTGCTAAATTTTGCTTCCACATTTCACCTTCAAAATAGATTCCAAATGAAAAAAGTGGGACCATTATTAAGTAGGCGATAAAAGTCGGATACTCATCGTTTTTTTTCCTTAGCACTTTATCTTTTAGTGGAAATTTAAAAAGGTAAAAAATGAGCGCCAGGTGAACCAGAACTCCTAAACCAAGAAACATTCTCCTAGATAAGTCGAAGGATTCTATAAAATTCATCACTAAAAAAAATACTGTATAAATTCCAAGCGTGATAAAATATTTTTTATGATTGCGTGAAAGCCCTGAAAATTGAAAAAGAGCTTCATCGATACAAAGAGCACCTACTAAAAGACAAAGCGCTAACGTCCAAAATTTTCCAAGCATAACCGCAGCAAAAACTAAAAATACCATCACAAGTGCTGAAAAAATTCTCAATTGTGTGTTTGAAAATTTAGACAAATTCATTAACCAACTTCACTTTCTTGAAAAATTTTATTTTTATTTATTTCTGCATTTTTAAGAGAAGCTCCTAAATTTAACTCTTCTTTAATTGAGCCAAAACGTCTTTCTCTTTTACCCGTATCAATCAATATATTTCTAAACTCAGAACGAGTGAAATCTGGCCACTTTGTATGAGTGAAAAAAAGCTCAGCATACGCCACTTGCCATAGCATAAAATTAGAAATTCGCTGGTCTCCTCCGGTTCTAATTAAAAGATCCACATCTCCTAAATCTGGAACCAAAAGCGAGTTCTGAAGCGCCTCTACTGATAACTTTTGTCCTGGATTTTTTTCAACCCAGTTATTTACAGCAGAAACTATTTCATCTCTTGCGCCATAGCTAAACGCAAACGTTAATTTTAAACCTTTAAAGTCGGCAGTATCTTTTTCTAGCGATTGAATTAAATCCTGGGTGTCTTTTGGAAGATGGGAGATGTCTCCCATCATTTTGAAACGAACTTTATTTTTTAATAATCTTGGTCTTTCTTTTAACAAAAATTTTTTTAAGAGCGCAAAAAGAACAAAGACCTCAGCTTTTGGACGACACCAGTTTTCAGTCGAAAACGCATAGAGCGTAAGAGCTTGAACTCCACAAGCATCTGCCTCTTCTACAATGTCAGCAACAACCGAAGATCCTCTAATATGTCCCCATACTCGAGGCCTTGATCTCATTGTTGCCCATCGGCCGTTTCCATCCATAATGATGGCCACATGCCGAAGTTTGTTTTCGCTCATACTGAACCCTACAAGGCATATACCTTAATTAAACTGCGAGAACTTCTTTCTCTTTAGCTGCAATAATCGTATCTATTTCTTTTGTATATTTATCTGTGATATTTTGAATTTCAGTTTGAATTTTTTTAGAGTCGTCTTCTGAAATTACTTTATCTTTTTCAGCTTTTTTAACGGCATCGTTTTTATCACGACGAACATTTCTGATAATAACCTTCGCGTCTTCGCCAATTTTTTTAATTTCTTTTACCAAATCTTTTCTCTTATCTTCTGTAAGAGCAGGAAATAATAAACGAACAAAGTTACCATCGTTAGTTGGTGTAACACCAATATTGGCTCCAAAAATTGCTTTTTCAATTGCTGGAATCATTGTTTTATCAAATGGCTGAATTTGTAATAAACGAGCTTCAGGAGTTGAAATCTGACCTACCTGATTAATTGGCGTTGCACTTCCATAATAATCAACAGAAATCCCATCCAAGATATTTGCTGACGCTCTTCCTGTTCTAATTTTTGTTAATTGATACTTTAATGAATCAATTCCCTTTTTCATTTGTTCTTCTAATGACTTTTTTACATCATTAATATTCATCCAAAACTCCACTTACTGATTTGTTACAATGGTTCCAATCTTGTCACCATTTACTGCTTTTCTAATATTTCCATGTTCAAACATATTAAGAACTAAAATATCAATTTCGTTATCCATACAAAGACTTATGGCAGTTGAATCCATTACCTTAATGCCTTTGTTGAGTACATCAATATACTTTAATTTATCTATTTTGACTGCATCTTTATGCTTCATTGGATCTTTATCGTAAATACCATCAACCTTAGTTGCTTTAATAATTACATGTGCGTCAATTTCATTTGCACGAAGAGCAGCAGCAGTATCCGTTGTAAAATACGGATTCCCTGTACCTGCGGCAAAAATAACGACACGTTTTTTTTCCAAATGACGCACAGCTCTTCTTCTTATATAAGGCTCCGCAATCTCTTGCATATCAATTGCTGTTAAAACACGTGTATTCACCCCTTTCCTTTCCAAATTATCTTGAAGAGCTAGAGAGTTAATCACTGTTGCAAGCATCCCCATGTGGTCCGATGTTGTTCTATCCATTCCAATCGTCGCACCAGCAACCCCACGGTGAATATTTCCTCCACCAATAACAATAGCGACTTCAACTCCTGCTTCAACCAAATCTTTTACTTCTGCTGAAATTGTACTTAGAACCTCAGGACAAATCCCAGTTCCTTGCTCCCCCGATAAAGCTTCACCTGATAACTTTAATAAAATTCTGCCGTATTTCATTATTACTCCCGAACTGTGAATTTTGACCAAAAAAAAGGGGCTTTAATAAAGCCCCTTTTATTAGTGTAATGATAATTAAGCTTGACCACCAGTCATTTTTGCAACTTCAGCAGCAAAGTCATCTACTCTTTTTTCGATCCCTTCACCAAGATTGAATTTCACAAAACGGCGAACATCGATCTTCTCTCCAATTTTAATTGTAAGTTCATTGATAAGATCTTGCACAGATAAGTCTGGATTCTTTACAAAAGGTTGCTCAAGCAGACAAACTTCCTTTGAAAGTTTTTTTACTTTTCCCTCAACGATTTTTGAAATCATTGCCTCTGGTTTGCCTTCATCTTTTAACTGAGCAGTGTAAATTGCAACTTCTCTTTCAACAAATGCTTGATCCATTTCAGAAGCTCTTACAAATTTTGGATCAGCAGCAGCAATATGCATTGCTACGTCTTTTACGAATAATTGAAAATCATCAGATTTTGCAACGAAATCTGTTTCGCAGTTTACTTCAACTAAAACCCCAATTCTTCCACTGTGTACATATGAACCAATTGCGCCTTCAGCAGCAACACGGCTTTGTTTCTTCTGAGCAGCTGCTAAACCTTTCGCTCTTAAAAAATCGATAGCTTTTTCAATGTCGCCACCAACTTCAACAAGTGCTTTTTTACAGTCCATCATCCCTGCACCAGTTTTCTCTCTAAGTTCATTAACCATTTTTGCTGTAATATTCGACATACTATATTCCTAATAAAAATTAAGTTTCTAAAAATTATTCTTCATCAACCAAGTCGATATCATTTTCATATTTATTGATGATTTCTTTTTCAAGAGCTACATCACGAGAAAGATCTTTATCTTTGCCAAGTTTGTTATTTTTCTTAGCAATAGATATTCCTTCAGTTACTGAATTAGCAAAGTAATCAGCGAATAATTGAACTGACTTAATAGCATCGTCATTACCAGGAACAATATAATCAACACCAGTAGGGTCGCAATTTGTATCAGTAATAGCAATAACAGGAATACCTAAGTTATTAGCTTCTTGAATTGCAATTCTTTCATTGTTTGGGTCAATTATGAAAAGCGCTCCTGGAAGCTTTCTCATTTCTTTAATCCCACCAAGGTTTTTCTCTAGTTTTTCAACTTCTTTTTCAATTTTTGATCGTTCTTTTTTTGTAAGTAAGTTGTAATCACCTGTTTCTTTCATTTTTTCAACTTTTCTCAACTTATCAACTGAAAGAGCGATTGTTTTGTGGTTTGTTAACATACCACCTAACCATCTTGAAGTTACAAAGTGTGCGCCACAATCAATTGCAGCTTTTTTCATTGTTTCCTGAGCCTGTCTTTTTGTCCCAACGAACAGGATCGGCTTGCCCTCACCTGCAGTTCTCTTGATAAATTCATATGCGTTTTTAGCTAGAGGAATGGTTTGACCTAAGTCAATAATATAAATTCCATTTTTTTCGCCATAAATGTATTTTTTCATTTTAGGGTTCCACTTCTCAGTTTGGTGACCGAAGTGTGCGCCTGCTTCTAGAAGCGACTTTAATTGCAATTCATTAGACATAAAATCTCCAGTTGGTTTTTCTAATCACCAGACACCCAAGGCTCACACCTCAGACCAACACTCTAGTGAATGAGAGTTAATAATAAGGGCAATATTTAGCACTAAATTGCTAAAAATGTCCAGGAATATTCAAAGTTTCCTAGGTTTTAAAAGAGTCGACACTACAGGTCTAAGTATCACCACCCACAAGAACTTTTCTGGGTTTTGAGCCTTGAGCCGGCCCCACTATGCCATTTGCTTCCATTTCTTCAATCAAATTGGCAGCGCGATTATAACCTACCCCTAAACGTCTTTGAAGCAATGAAGCACTCGCTTGCCGATGCTCAATGACAACTCTCACCGCTTCATCATACCTCTCATCTTTTCCACCATTTAAGCTCTCTTGGCCAGCTCTCGCTACTTCCAAAGCCTCAGGGTCCTCACCGCCATTTTCTAAAAACTCCATAGCATGACGATCAAACAAAGTAGGCATATCTGCCAATTTATCAGTAAGTTCTTCTATTGCATCTTCCTGAATAAAAGATGAGTGTAAACGGACAGTGTCGATATTCTGCTTAAGGAGCATATCCCCCTTACCTAGTAATTTCTCTGCACCTTGCTCATTTAGAATAGTCCTAGAGTCAATACCACTTGTTACCTTGAATGATACTCGCACAGGAAAATTTCCTTTAATAACTCCCGTAATAACATCAACTGACGGTCTTTGAGTTGCCAAGATCAAATGGATACCTGCGGCCCTTGCCTTGGCTGCTAGGCGGGCAATATTTGTCTCAATATCCTTACCGGATGATGACAACATTAAATCAGCAAATTCATCTACAATGACTACCAAATATGGTAATTCATAAGTATCTTCTGTTGCATATTCATAATGCTTTCTAAGTTTAGCCTTTAGCTCTGGCGTTGCAATTTTTAATTTATCATTAAAACCAGCAATATTTCGCACTCCAAATTCAGACAGAATTGAATATCTTCTCTCCATTTCTTCACAAGCCCAAAGAAGAGCGATACATGCTTGTTTCGGTTGCGTAATAACAGGCATGCAAAGGTGCGGAAGTTTTGCATACAACGCTAATTCTAATTGTTTTGGATCGATTAAAATTAGCTTCATCTGGTTAGGTGATTTTTTTACTAAAAGCGATACAAGCACGGAATTGATAAAAACAGACTTACCTGCACCAGTTGATCCGGCAACAAGTAAGTGCGGCATTGTTGCAAGATCGCTTACAACTGGCTCACCATAGGCATTTTTTCCCATAGCAAGCGGAAGCGATGCCTTTGTATTTTGAAACTCTAAACTTCCAAGCATCTCCTCTAAAAAAATAAATTCGCGAGGATT
>CAYWBR010000056.1:16602-17954 GCA_964456675.1 uncultured Bacteriovorax sp.
AGTTGTTCTGCCGGGCATTGGGTGAACAATTCGAATTGATTGTCCCTTTAGTGCTAAGCTTAGATCATCGTTAATACTAGTGACCTTACTTACTCTCGTTGTAGGACCAAGCGATAATTCAAAAGTATCAACAACGGGTCCTTTAAGGATATTAATGATTCGACCTTCAATCCCAAAATCTTTAAGTTTACTTTCAATTGTATCAAGTATCTCAACAAAATATTTTTCTTCAGGATGAGATATTTTAACCTCTGTCTTTCTTTCGCTCGTTTGATTTACAATAGAATAATACAAATTATCATCATGCTGTTGTGCTCTCGTAACAGGAATACTTTCTACCAATTCAGAACTTGCTATTGGCTTTTCTTCTTCCATTAAAATTTTTGTCTTTTCTTCAAGATCTTTTACTTCTTCTTTAATTAAATCAAATGACACCGGCAAATACTGGCTTGCCTCTTCCCTCTCTTCTTGTCTAGTGACTGCTGCAATTAAAGCGGGCTCTTCATTTTTGACCACAGGATTTGTCTTTGCCACTGTCTTTTCATCTGTTCGTGTTTCAGCTACCGGTTCAGTTGATTCAGTTAACTTATGCTCGATTCTTAAAAGAGATTGCAATTTCTCTGCAGTTGCATTTTTGGCCACAAATCTCTTAAGCTTTTCAAAAACGCTTTCGTTAGCTTTAATCGCCTCCGCTTTAACTTTATTTAAAGTGCCACTATTAGATAATTTATCATGCACCAGTTCGGAAGTTTCTTTTAACTTTTCAATAAAATCATTACGAAAAATCATCCACATCATGGCAAAACCACTTAGTACGAAAAATGCCCCCAAGCTCCATCCTGAAAAATAAAAATTGGCAAATTGCCTAAGACCACCACCAACAAAGTTTGGAAAAACTAGTAACGAAAAAGAAATTGAGACTACCGAGGTAGATATAAAGGTCAACATATCATAGACATCACCACGCTTTGATAGCACAGGAACATAGAGCACCAACAGACAAACAAAAGGAAAAAGAACCCATACGCCAGTATAGTAATAAACAAACTGGAAAAGACTTGAAAAATAATATGTGAAAAAATTTGAGCTAGGATCAGCTGAGGTAATCTCTAAGTAATGATCAGGCATCTGTTCACCATAAATGTAAACAACTGAGCAAACTAGAGTTAAAAGGAAAAATAGAAGTAGTTCGTAACGTAAAATTTTCGTATTCATATCTCTGACACCATCCTGGCATTAAGGCTATATAAATATGATACATGACACGTTAGAAGAAGGAAGAAAAAATTAGGATTTAAAAAACAAAAAACCCCTCTTAAGGAGGGGTTTTTAATTATAAAGAGGGTGCATCG
>CAYWBR010000057.1:0-17278 GCA_964456675.1 uncultured Bacteriovorax sp.
AAGATATTATAAACCTTCCCTTGATGGGAAGGTAAAGTAAAAAAGTGCCAGGCACCTTTTAGATTGTCTTATTGTTCAATACGTTTCTTTTCAACAAAGAAATAAATTGATTATTAAATTAAGAAGCCATTCAAAAAGAAAAACCCCTCGTGTAAGAGGGGTTTCAAGGTTGTAAAATCCCAAACGGCCTAACAAACCGGTATTTCGGGGTTTCATACAGTTTAGCATAACAGAGGATAGATTCAAGCCAAGAGCTTCCCGCCAATGAAGGCGACCTTCGGGAGGCAAGGATGCTCAAGGTTGTAAAATTATTAGAGATTATAATTCTAATTTTAAAATCGCTAACAACGGTTTTAAGATTATTTAAGAATTTGCTCTAGTATTTTCGGGGGAGAATTTGTCTCCCCTTTTTTTATTATTGAGATTTAAGACAATCTAGACTGGCACACTTCAATAAAATAAAAAGCCCCTCTAACATTTTTTGCTTCGAGGGGCTTCTATTTTTAAAACTTTAACTCAAACTAAAGTGTGCCTGGCACCTTTTAAAATCTAGCAGAAACTTCGTTCTTATCGAAGAAGTAGTTAATTTCTCTATCTGCAGAGGCAAGTGAATCTGAGCCATGAACAGCGTTAGCTTCGATTGACTTAGCGTAAAGCTTTCTAAGAGTTCCTTCTTCTGCTTGAGCAGGATTAGTTGCTCCCATGATTTTTCTGTTTTTCTCTACTGCGTTTTCACCTTCAAGAACCATTAGAACTACTGGACCTTCAGTCATGAAGCCAACAAGAGAACCAAAGAAAGGTCTTTCTTTGTGCTCAATATAGAAACCTTCAGCTTTTTCTTTTGAAAGTTTTGTTAATTTTAAAGCAGCAATTTTTAAGCCTTCTTTTTCGAAACGAGCAATGATGTTTCCGATATTGTTATCAGCTACAGCGTTTGGCTTAATGATTGAAAATGTTCTTTCCATTTAAATTCTCCTCGAATTGTTTTAACTTACTTGTTCTTTAGCACAGCTTCCAACGTTTTGCCTAGATCTGCTGGGGATTTTGCTACTGCAATGCCACACTCTTCTAGAACTTTGAACTTAGCTGCTGCTGTATCGTCTTCTCCAGAGATTAACGCACCAGCGTGCCCCATTCTTTTACCTTTTGGTGCAGCTGCTCCCGCGATAAACCCAACGACTGGTTTTTTCATGTTTTTCTTAATCCAGCGAGCTGCATCAGTTTCAGCAGATCCACCGATCTCACCAATCATAATTACAGCATCAGTGTCTGGATCTTTATTGAACATATCCAATACGTCGATAAAATTTGTTCCGTTTACAGGATCTCCGCCGATACCAACACAAGTTGATTGACCGATTCCACGAGCTGTAAGTTGTCCTACTGCTTCGTATGTAAGAGTTCCTGAACGTGAAATAATTCCAATTCGTCCTGGAAGGTGAATATGCCCTGGCATAATGCCTATTTTACATTGCCCTGGAGTAATAACACCTGGACAATTAGGGCCAACAAGTCTGACTTCAGGGTTTCTGGCCAAAGCATCTTTCACTTTAACCATATCTAATATAGGAATTCCTTCCGTAATTGCGATAATGATAGGAAGTTTTGCCTCAATACACTCCATGATAGCATCAGCTGCAAATGGAGGTGGTACAAAAACCATCGCTGCATTTGCTTGAGTTTCTTTCACTGCTTCTTTAACAGTGTTAAATACTGGCCATCCTTCATGAACCGTTCCACCTTTTCCTGGAGTTACTCCACCTACGACTTTTGTTCCGTAAGCTTCCGATCCTTTAGTGTGAAAAGTTCCTTGTTTACCTGTAATACCAATAGTAATTAAACGAGTATCTTTATTAATTAAAATTGCCATAATTAAACTCCTTTTGAAGCTTGTACAACTTTCGCTGCAGCATCGCCTAAATCATTAGCTGCAGTAATTGCTAACCCTGATTCACTTAAGATTTTTTTACCTAGTTCAACGTTTGTTCCTTCAAGACGTACTACAAGCGGAACTTTTAAAGACACCGCCTTGGCCGCAGCAATAACACCTTCCGCGATAATGTCACACTTCATGATACCACCGAAGATATTTACTAAGATCGCTTTTACATTTGGATCTTGAAGAATAATTCTAAAAGCTTGTTCAACTGCTTCCTTAGTTGCGCCACCGCCTACGTCTAAGAAATTTGCTGCATTCCCGCCGTGAAGTTTAATAATGTCTAATGTCGACATTGCTAATCCGGCACCATTAACCAGACAGCCGATATTTCCATCGAGTTCGATATAAGAAAGACCATATTTTGAAGCTTCAACTTCTTTTGCGGACTCTTCTGTTAAGTCTCTGTAAGCCGCGATTTCAGGATGTCTAAACATTGCGTTTTCATCAAAGTTTAATTTAGCATCTAGAGCGATCATTTGGTTGTCACCAGTTAAAACTAGTGGGTTGATTTCTGCGATTGAACAATCTGATTCAACATAAAGAGTATATAAACCTTTATAGAATTTATCTGCTTCTTTTGATTGCTCAGCATTTAATCCAAGAGCGTTTGATAAAATTCTTCCGATATAAGGTTGGTAGCCAGCACCTGGCTCTACTGCAACTTTTACAATTGCCTCTGGGTTTTTATGAGCAACTTCTTCAATCTCAACTCCACCTTCTTTTGAGGCCATGAAAGTTACTTTTGAAGTGTTGCGATCAAGAACTACTCCTAAGTAGAATTCTTTTGCGATATTACAACCTTCTTCAATAAGAAGTGTGTTTACTTTTTTTCCTTCTGGGCCAGTTTGGTGAGTAACTAGTGTTGAATGAAGAATTTGGGATGCATAAGTTTTTACTTCATCTAAAGACTTTGCAAGCTTTACTCCACCTGCTTTTCCTCTACCTCCAGCGTGAATTTGAGCCTTAACAACCCAAACCTTGCCACCTAATTTTGATGCCGCCGATACTGCTTCATCTACAGTTTTTGCCACAGCACCGTTTAAAACCTTAATGCCGAATTTACGCATTAATTCTTTCGCCTGATATTCATGGACGTTCATAGAGTCTCCTCAATAATAAAATGAACTTAAACATTATAATAGCGCACTAATTTGAACACATCTTAAGACCCAAAGCCGAAAGCTTAAATTCGCGGTGCCCAAAATTGTTGATATTTTTTAATTATTATGAAATATTTTTTTATATTTTATAACAGAAGAAAGGAATATGCGCTCAAAGCGCCGATACTAAGGAATTTTATGAATAATACTCACGCTGTTCTTGATCCGCAATCATTTAAACTCGATGGTGGTGCGATGTTTGGAATAATTCCTAAACCACTATGGGAAAAAGTTCACCCTGCAGATAGTGAAAATCGTATCGAGCTTTCACTGAGATTACTTTTGATAAAAAAAGAAAATCGAACCATTTTGATCGACACAGGAATAGGAAATTATCACGGTGAAAAATTTGATCAAAGATTCCAAGTCACAAATATAAATTCTCCGCTTGATCAAAGTTTAAAAAGTATCGGGTTAACTCGCGATGATATTACCGATTTAGTAATCTCCCATCTGCACTTTGATCATATCGGTGGGATTGTTGAACGGGTGAACGCAGTTAGTGAATTGCAAATCATTTTTAAAAATGCAACCCTTCACCTACACCGAGATCATTATAACTATGCAAATAGACCAACTGAAAGAGATGCGGGCTCATTTCATCAGCACATATTTAATCCAGCAATTAAATGGTATGAGGACAATAATAAAATAAACTGGCTAAGTGGAGAGGAAGGTGTGATTCTTCCCAATCTGAAATTCATAACTAGCCATGGCCACACTCCATATTTAATACATGCTTATGATGATAAAACTATCTACTTGGCAGACTTAATTCCAACAAGTAACCATGTCCCCATCCCATGGGTTATGGGCTACGACATAAGCCCAGGCATTACAACAGAAGATAAAAAAAGAGTTTTAAAATTCATTGTTGATAATGGACTAATCGCCATATTTGAACATGACCCAGAATTTGTAGGTGCACAAATAGCATTAAATGCTAAGAATGAATTTTTTTGTAGCGAAAAAATTAAAAGCTTTAAAGAGCTATCACAATGGCTATAAGAAATTGTGCCCTAAAAAGGGCACAATCTTAGAAAAAAATTACGAAAGTTATTTAATAAGAGAGCGAAGTCTTTCTAGTTCAACCTTTTCAGATTTAGGAATTTCTGTGCCTAAAGATCCGGTATAACCAAAAGTTAAAGCATCTTCATATTCACTGAAGCATTTTTTTGCCCATGGATTTGTCGGGTTCTTAACTATGCACTCTTTTAGATATAAATCTGACAATGAAAAGAAATATGAATGGCTGAGCCTTCTTTCGGCAATTGAAAGCCAGTAAAGAATTTCACTGGACTCATCCTTTGTATCTTTTTTATCCGATAAATATTTTGACAAAAAACCAGAAGCCATCAACAGCGTAATGTCTTCGTTGCCAGAAATAATTCGATCCTTGTTTTCAAAAAACTTAGTCAGATACGTATCGAGAAACAATTTTGCCGAGTTAAATTTATCTAACTTAACACTCTTAATATTCTCTAAGCCTTTTATCCATAAATCAATATCATTACGAGTTAACTTTGAAAGAGACTTATGGTTTTTATATTTATTTAAAATTTTTATCGCTGCTTCTGGGTTAAAGTTAACTTTTACATTTATTGCCAGAATTTTTCTTAAACTAGAAAAAATTTCACCATTAACGATTTTATCATCAATTAAATTCCCCTCTGATCCTTTTTGGTTTTTCTCTAATGCACTCAATAAGGCTTTTTCATAATAGGCTTGAGATTCATCAAAACGTCTTACTAAAAATAAATAGTTGGCGAATTCAAAATCAGAACTAAATCGTTCCCTTTTTTCTTTGAATAACGACTCATTAAAAGCGTTTTTTGCCATTTTGCTACTAATCTGACCATGACAATTCATACATAGAGTAGTCATTGCCTGTAGTCTAGACTTGGCAAAAATTGTATTCTTGGCATTTAGTGAATCAATTGTTTCTTTAAGATGAACATTAATTGTTTCAAGTGTCGGCTTAAAGCCAGGAATTTGCAACATTTCAACATGCTTAGCTTTTTTAAAGGCATCAGAAATATTATTTAGATGACCGAGTAAAATATCCGTGTTTTTTTTGTCTAGTTCAGCATGTGCATAAACATAAGGAACAATATTTACAAAAGACTCATAAACTTGATTCATAACAAGCTTTGTTTCAACCTCTGAAGAAGTCAGCTCTTCTGCATAGTTGAAAGATGAAAAAAATAATACCATAAATAAGCTTAATAGCTTTAAACTAAAATTCATTACATGCCCCCAGCATATTACTCAGATACTTCAGTGTATTTAATTAATTTTTTATAATTTTCAATTCGCTTCAAAATTTCCTTAGGTAATTCCATTTTCTTTTTTGTGACATAAATAAATTCCATATCTTCTAAATAACTTTCAAAACAATCTCTAGCGATGGGATCATTGGGGTATTTTTCCATACATTGTACTAGGTACAAATCTCCTAATGAATAAAACAAATCATCATTTAAGCGTTTATCGATCAAGGCCATCCAATAAAGTATCTGTGCGCCATGTTTGGTATCCGGGTGAGCATTATAATACTCCAAAAGTACAGACGCCAGGTCCATATCTAGAACTTCAGTTGAATCGGTAATGGTAAAAATTGGCCCATCTTCATTGTCAACAATAAATGAACTTATAAATTTGCCCATTTCTTCTTCTGTTACTTTTTTTGCATCAAAATTTTCCCAAAGAGGTCTGCCACTTAATATCTTAATCCAATCATTAACTTCCGCACGGATTCGATTAGGTATTTCCTTATTCTTTAAATTTTCTGTTAATGAATATTTGGCAGTTTTATAATCTCGCTTAATGCGCACATAGTAATTCAGTTTACGCTCAAAGGATTTGAAAAGCATTTCATCATCTTCGGATTTTTTAAACTCAAAAATGTACTGATCATACAAAGGAAGGGCTTCATCATAGCGACGAGTAATATAGAGGAATTCAGCTTTTTCAAATACCCCGAAAGTTAATTTTTTTAAGTTATTATCTGTAAAAATTTGGTCAATCGCCTTTTTTTCTGTTTGAGAATGACAACTTACACATAGATTTAATGACGATAAAAATTTATAACGAGCGAAATCAAATTTTGACTCACGATAAAGAGATTCAATTTGCGTTAACTGTTCTCCTATTACGGACTGAGTGATTAAAAGTCCTGATTGATTTATTTCTCCATGATTTTTAAGGCCCAAAAAATTATTTTTTAAGCTTAGTAAATTTCGTTCGATATTTTTTTTATTTTCAACATGTTTAAAAGCTTTATCCGAAACTACGTAAGGTAAAATTTCATAGATCGTAGAAGATATATTATTCATGGTAGAGCGTACACTTTTTACTGCTACGTTTTTTGTTTTAGAATCTTTTGACCATGCGTCTAAAGGGATCATAAAGCAACAAATAATTAACGATAAAACTATATTAATTATTCGCAAGTTCAAAATAGTATTAATTCGTCGGCACATATTTACTCCTAGAAATAACTTTGCCACTTATACATACATTAGAATCTCATTCTACAAAGCTGTAAAGCACATCTTCGCAAAACAAACGAATCATCAAAATAAAACCTGACCAATATCATAAGGTAGTTTTTTCTTAACGAAACTCATTCATTCAACCTATAATTAGTTACGAATTTTTTTAAAAAAAGGTAAACGATGAAATTAAGATTTTTAGGGGCTGCAAAAACCGTTACCGGGTCTAGAAACTTAATAAGCTTTGGCAATCGGCATATCCTCATAGATGCTGGTCTATTTCAAGGTCCAAAAGATTCTAGAAATCTTAATTGGTATCCCAATATAAATGTAAGAAAACTAGACATGGTTTTAATTACACACGCGCATATTGATCACTCCGGGCTTTTGCCAAAACTTTGGAAGGATGGCTACCGCGGCACTATTCTTTGCACTGAAGCAACTAGAGACCTATTAGAGATTATGCTACTAGATTCCGCTCACCTACAAGAAGAAGATGCCGAATTTGCTAATCGCACTGGTTACTCTAACCACACTCCAGCATATCCGCTTTATACGACCGAAGATGCTAAAGAAACTTTAAAATTAATTAAAACAGTTGAACTAAATAATTGGGTTGAAATATTTTCTAATCTATCAGTTCGATTTAATCGTGCAGGCCATATTTTAGGCTCTGCCTTTATTGAAATAAGCTACAACGACAACGTTACTCTAAAAACCATTACATTCTCGGGTGACCTAGGAAATGGTCGTTCTCGAGTCATTAGACCACCTAGCAAACTTCTAGAAACTGATTACTTAGTTCTTGAATCAACCTATGGGGATCGCCTACAAATAAAAGAAGGTATTGAAAAAAATTTGGCCGAAATAATAAATAAGGTTTATGACAGACAAGGCGTTCTCGTAATTCCAGCTTTTACTGTTGGAAGAACACAAGAAATTCTCTATTATCTTTCAAAACTTGAGAAAGAAAAATTAATTCCGGAAATACCGACCTTTGTAGATAGTCCCATGGCAAATTCTGCTAACAAAATATACCTTCGACATAAGGAAGAGCATCAACTAGAAATTGAAAACGACAAAATAATACCACCACTTTGTACCCAGTGTTTTTACGGAATCACAACTGTGACTGACTCTATCGCACTCATTAATAAAGACGACCCAATGATTGTAATCACTGCTTCTGGAATGCTAACAGGAGGAAGGGTTATGCATCACTTAAAAAAACGACTTCCTAACAAGAAAAATGCTGTTCTTTTTACTGGGTACCAAGCAGAGTCAACAAAAGGGGCATTACTTCAACAGGGAATAAAAACTATTCGCATCCACCATGAAGAAATCGAAGTAAATGCAGAAATTTATACTTTACAAGGCCTTTCTGCCCATGCCGACAGTGACGATATTATCGAATGGCTAAAAAACCTCGTGCGCAAACCTCGTACTATATTCATTAACCATGGGGCTTTAAAATCGGCAAATGCATTAAAAGAGAGAATTGAAAATGAACTAGGGATAAAGGCAATAATTCCTGATTACATGGAAGAGTTTAACTTAGAAGAGCTTAACTAGAACAGTAGATCTTAAATTTAGACATTTTTTAACTGCCAACTAAATGTAGCATTTTATCGACTGTATTTAAGAATAGAAAATTTCGAAAATTTGAGCTTTTTTTTCACCTAATACCTTGAAAATTATGCATTTTAAGTAACATCAGCAAACCCAATCAAATTTATCTTTAAGTTATGGCCCCAAACTCTAGAATGTAATTACGATTCTAGATTTTTAAGAGTGCATGCTGAACGTATGTGGGTGTGGAACGTGTGCTGATAGTACTCTTAAAACATTCGAGATCTCAAGGTTTATGAGTCTCGTTTGATGGGGAAATTTATGGGGATTTTGCACAGTAAAATTTGGACTAGCAATAGTCTAAAACGAGCACGAGTATTTCTTTTAATACTCGCACTCGGTGGAATTCAAGCTTGTAAACAAGCTGACTTCTACGAAAAAGAAGCTCTTTCTGAGCTTACGAAACCTGGTAGTGACATTTCTGGTGGTGTGGTGGTCGATCCTGGAGATGTTGCGGACGGAGGAGGAAATTCAGGGGGGAGCAATTCAGGGGGATCAAATTCAGGTGGAGGTAACTCAGGAGGAGGAACTACGCCAGGTGATAATAATGGAGGCGGAGGTGGTGTGGTTATTACTCCTCCAACCGATCCGGGCGACAATGGAGGCGGCGGTGGAGTGGTTGTTACACCTCCAACAGATCCAGTAGATCCAACTCCTCCCGTGGATCCTACGCCAATTGTTAATCTCATTGATAAAGAAGAGGTGTTTACCCAAAACACAAAAAAGAATGGTGATTTAGATATTCTTTGGGTAATCGACGATTCTGGATCAATGGGAGATGAGCAAGATTCTCTGGCATTTAACTTTGATGCCTTTATATCTGATTTTTTAAAAAAAGAGGTAGATTTCCAAATGGCCATTACAACAACCGATGGTACAACTGGAAGAAATGGAAAACAGATTGGTAATTATAAATTACTAAATGCCGTTGAAGCCAAAAAAAATCCATATGTATTTACCAATCATTTTAAAAAATGGATAAAAGTTGGAACTCAAGGATCTGGTAGAGAGCAAGGGCTAAAAACTTCAGCAGCATTTTTAGACCGTTATAAAACAGAGTTCCTTAGAAAAGATGCCTATTTAGTCGTAGTTGTATTATCTGATGAGGAAGATCAATCTGAAGAAAAAGTTCAAAAGTACATTGATCAACTTCAAAGTGTAAAAGAAAATAAGGGGCTTATTAAAGTTTACTCTATTGTTACTAAAAAAATTGTTGCTGGAAAACAATGGGAAACTATTGGTAACCGCTACTTAGAAGCAACTAATGTTACAGGTGGAAAAAGCGGTGATATCCATGAAGACTTTCATAGTCTTTTACAAGACATGGGGGGAGCTATCTTGAATCTGGTAGACAATTTTTCTCTCACAGTAAGTCCTTACCAAAATAAGATTCAAGTTTTAGTGGATGGGAAAATCGTTAGTTCCGGTTTTAGTTTTGATGCACAATCAAGAATTTTAAAATTTGACCAAACAAATATCCCAAGAGAAGGGGCCAAAATTGTTGTCCGCTATCAAATTGAACAAAAAGGATTAATTGCTAAAAACTAATTTGTTTTTGAGGTGCCTCTCTTGAGGCACTTCTTTTTTTTATTTTAAAATGCTATTATTTTTGTATGAAAATACACTTAGGTCATCAATCGTCTATTGTTATTTTGACTGGAGCTGGGATCTCTAAGGAGTCTGGACTATCAACGTTTAGGGATCAAGATGGCTTGTGGAATAATTATAAAATTGAAGATGTCGCAACCCCTACCGCCTTTTTGAAAAATCCACAGCTCGTGCATGAATTTTATAATCAACGACGACGGCAATTGCTGGATCAAAAAGTTGCTCCAAACTTAGCACATATTGCGCTTGCTAGATTACAACAACAATTTAGGGGGCAAGTTACACTTATTACTCAAAATGTTGATAACCTCCACGAAGCAGCTGGCTCCAATGATGTCATTCACATCCATGGAGAGCTTATGAAAACTCGATGCACTTCATGCCATCATGTTTTTCCATGGGAAAACGATATAACTGAATCCACTCCGTGCCCAAACTGCCAACAAAAAAAACACTTAAGACCGCATATTGTATGGTTTGGTGAAATTCCCTTTCAAATGGAAGAAGTTTATCAAAAATGTGAAACAAGTGATCTTTTTCTCTCTATTGGTACAAGTGGACAAGTATACCCTGCTGCAAACTTGGTTCGCCTCTGCCCAGAAGCAATCCGAATTGAAATCAATCTTGAGCCCTCGGAGAACTCAAGACTTTTTCATCAATCTCTTAACGGTTTGGCCACAGTAGAAGTTCCGCGTTTTGTAGACCATTTAATTGATCAAATAATTTAAGATCTACCTTTTAAAACTGCCAGCACTTTCTCGCGATCAATGATTGTTAATGTGCGAAGTTTAGTAATTGGGCTTTCCAAATTTATATGAACATCCACAAGTCGACCAAGACGGGAAACCGTAACTTTATAGGTTTGCAAATTTTCTAAGTATTTTGTTAAATCGTTATAGCGATCTTTCAAAATTCTAAAACCATCTATGGCAAGAATTTCATCTCCTGCATTTAATCCGCCTTTATATGCCGGCCCATCAAGGATAACTGATTTCACAAGAACACGATCCCCACTATAATCAACTTCAATACCAAGCCATGGAGATTCAGCTCTATCCCATTCGGCCTTAATTCCCATACGTAAGAGTAGTGTTTCAATATCAATTTCAACACATGTTTCTGTCCATGTTGAGAATTGGTCGAGAATTTTTTCACCACCTACAATTTTTATTGCATCATAAACTTCACTTTTTGTTACTCCCTTATCTGGATTATTGAGGGTGCGTTTCCAAAGTTTATCAATTACGTCATCAATTGATTTCCCCTGTTCAGATAATAAAATATTTAAAAAATAAAATACGATTCCACCTTTTAAGTAATAACTAATTGACGAATTATTGGTATTTTCATCTGGTCTATAAAGTTTTACCCAAGCATTAAAAGAAGAATCGTCCAAAGAGTGAAACTTTCGTCCAGGGACAGATAGATAGCGGTTCAAATTTTCCTTTTGCATTTCTAGATATTCTTCTAGGCCCATTAAATTAGCTCTAAAAACAAAAAGTTCGTCCATAAGGCTCGTGAGTCCCTCGGCCAACCACAACAAATCAGTAGTAGCTTCTTTTAAATAATTAAATGGGCCAAGCTCTATCGGTCTTAAGCGTTTTACATTCCAGGTGTGAAAATATTCATGAGATACCAAACAAAGATAATTTAAATATCCTTTACGAGTAGTTATATTAAATGGACAAAACTGCAATGCAGTTGAATTACTATGCTCAAGTCCACCAAACAACCCCGGCACAAAATGAGTTAAAAAAAGATAATTTTCGTAGGGAAATCCCCCCATACTCTTTTTTATATGATCGACGATTGTAACAATGTCAGTCTTTAAAGATGCTGGAAGCTTTAGAGTTTCACCATAAAAAGCTAATTCATGAGAAACACCCTCGATGACAAAGCCATCCGTTTCTTGACAACCAATTTCTATAGGTGAATCTATCATTAAATCATAATCTTTTGCGCTATAAAGAAATCTTTCACGCGTTGGCGAAATATCCTTAAGAGCAGTAGAGACCTTGCTCCACAGCGATGGAAAACGTAATTCTATTTCAGGATCAACGATGTTGGTATTTAGAATTCCCATTAATAAAGTAGGTAAATGCAAAAAAGCATGCGACTCATCCACATGACTTGTTCGAACAGTTAATTCATGACAATAGACGGAGTATTCAATTTTAAATTTTGAATCTTTATTTTTAGTTTCGCTCTTTGATAGATCAAGCAAAAATGTGGAAATATCAGTCTGAACAAAATGTAGATATTCGCCAAAAGAGTTGGTGGCCTTCAAATTACTTATATGTCTTGCATATTCGCGGATCAGATATGAACCTGGAGACCATCGCGGCAAAAAGAATTCTAATTGATTTAATTCTTTTGGAAACTCTCCAGAAATAGAAACATTAACTTGATGATTTGACGGGGTAGAAATATCCAAAAAATAGCCCAACTTCATAGAATACACCTTTTAAAATGTGAAGAAGAAAATATGATTTTTCTATGGTAGCTCAAAAAAAACGAGCAGTCGCTACTTGTAGCGGCGCGCATAGTTTCAATAAATGAAAAAAACTGAAAAAATCATAGATTTTGTTAGCTTTTACAGCTTGAAATTCTCAAAACTTCTCGATAGAAGTCAAACACACAAACACACTGTTAAATATTTTTGCGAGAGACATATGACCTTTGAAACCCAACGAATTAATCGTAATGAAGTAATTATACCAACAATTATGTTCACAAGTAGAGCTCATTCACAGTTAAAGTTAATTCTAGAAAATGACTTCACTCTTGCAGGAAAATATTTTCGTTTAGGCATCAGTGGTAAAGGATGTGATGGTTTTACCTATTCTGTGATGTTTACAGATCTTAATGCAGAAGATTTTGTCGTCAAAATCTACAATCATAAGGAAGATGACCTCGAAGTCATTCTTGACCCTTTTGCGGCTTTTTACTTAACCGAAGCGACAGTTGATTTTATCCAAGATTTTGAACAAGATGCAGAAGGTTTTGTGATCACTAACCATCACCAAAAAAACTTTCAGGGTAAATTTTTTAATAAAGATGGAGCAAAACTACCTCCAATTGCGGCCAAAAACTAAACCTGTAAAGGAATAAAACGATGCTTGATTTTCGATACCTAAAAGCGTTTAAACTAACGGCACAATATTCAAGTTTTTCAAAAGCGGCCGATGAGCTAAAAATTGCTCAATCAGCTGTAAGCCGCCAGATAAAACTTTTAGAAGACCATCTGGGTGAGGAACTAATTATTCGCTCAAGTAAGAAAGTTTTGCTGACTGAAAAAGGAAAAGAGCTATATCATGCACTTATTGGATTTGAGAAAAAATCATTAGAGATATTTCAATCAGAAGATCGCTTGCCTTTAAACATTGGAATATTGCACGGACTTGTCATTAATTGGTTTCCCCCACTACTTACTGAAGTGTTTAAAAATAGCTCTCGTGAAATAAATATAACTATTCGCGATCTTTATGACCTAAAATCAGGAATTGAAGCTCAAAAATTTGACATAGTATTCGGTACTGAGAACATCCAATCTGAGCTACTTACATCCCTAAAACTTTTTGAAGAAAAATTAGTCCTCATTTCTAAGCAGGAAATTAATCGTAAAAAACTACAAGATTATCGTTGGATTGTTTATAGTGACCACGACCATATTTTTAAATTATCAAAAGAAAAACCAAAATCAATATTGAAGATCGATTCCATGTCGGCAATTATTCAGTTAGTTAAATCAGATTTGGGGATTGCAATTGTTCCTGACCATCTTTTAAATAAAGATGATGGTCTAAAAGTATACGATCTTCCTAATATAAAACCTTCCATTATTTATATGACGACCCTAAATTACAAAAAACTGCCAGGAAGACTCGAAGATCTGACAAAAATTGTAAGAAAAAAAATATCTCGATAATTTTTAAAATTTCGTAATTAAATTGATTGGCTAAATTTTACAGTACGACTTTTTTCATGGTCATAAAAATCAAACAGATTTGCTAAATTGCGAACAAACGCTCGACCTAATTCAGTAACGATAAATTGCTCGTTATCTTCAATCAAAAGCCCATCTGCTATAAACTCGGCAAAATCAAAATTATTATTTAACGGAAGCTTTTTTAAAAGATCCTTTCTTATGACAAATTGGCACATAATCTCTTGGATTGCCAAAGCTACCAACTTATCATTTTCCGAATTAGTTGAACCACTGCTCATTGGAAGAACGGAAGAATCCAATTTCTCCATGTACTCTTTTAGATTTTTTTCATTTTGAATAAAACCAAGATCACTTTCAGAAATGGCCGTAGGCCCTAAGGCTAGAAGTATATTAGATCTTTTATCGGTATAACCCATAAAACTTCTTTTTAGTTTTTTACTTTGTAAACACTTAACTAAGAAGTTATCTTCTTTTGCAAAATGATCCATTCCAATTTCAATGAACCCATTGTTTTGTAACAACTCTTTTCCTGCATCATAAAGCTGTCGTTTTAGCCCGGCAGAGGGTAGCTCTTTTGCCTTAATCAATTTTTGGTTTTTTAATTTGTCTGGCAAATGAGCATAACTATAAAAGGCAATCATATCAGGAGCAAGATCCACTACATGAGAAAAAGTGCGAGTTATGGTATCAATCGATTGATTAGGCAGTCCGTAAATTAAATCAAAATTAATTGACTCAACACTTTTTTTTCTTAAGTAATCTACAATAGATCGAATCATATCAACAGATTGTGCGCGATTAATTGATTTTTGTACGATGGGGTCAAAATCTTGTATTCCAAATGAAAATCTAGTAATTCCCAAATTAGTCAAGGTATCCAACTGCTCAAAACTAACAGTGCGTGGATCAACTTCAATTGAACCAAAAAAATTCTTCGCTTTATTTGCACAAATTACTTCGATAACCTTAGTCAAATTACGGGCCGATAAAAAATTTGGCGTGCCACCGCCAAAATGAATTGAATTTATGTTAATTGCCCTATCCCCAAAAGCTTTCTGATAAATCTTCCATTCTTTAAGTAGATAATTAATAAAAACATCTTCATTGTCATGGTTACGAGTAATCACTCGATTGCAACCGCAGTAATAACAAAGTTGCTCACAAAAAGGCACATGGATATAAATATCCACACCATCACTTGAGCTATAGGTCGACAACACACCCTCAATCCAACTATGTTCTGTCGGAGCGTCATGCCAATAAGGAACGGGTGGAAAACTCGTATAACGAGGGATAGGTTTGTTATATTTGTCTATAAGAGCTTTAATATGTTGCATAGTCACAAAATACTTCAGAAAACTGATAATTTATCTGATACATATCATATTTTAGGTTTTTTTTTAGAGCTAAACTGGGACGGCTTAATTGAAGTCATTGATAATCTTAGTCAGCACATATAGAACGACTTTAAGGACCTAAATGAATTTCTTAAATCATAAAATGCACAACGAACCTTATCGTTTAATGTTTCCCTTGGGAACAGTTTTTCTACTCATTGGGATTTTTTTGTGGCTACCACTTATTTTTACCCAAGACCACTACCCAGTTGTTCTTCACCGAACACTAGTACTTAATGGATTTATGGCCATGTTTGTAGGTGGTTTTTTAATGACCTCCGTTCCTAAGTTCTCACGCACACATATGGCAAAACCCTATGAATCACTTACATATATTTTAACAACCTTTATTATAATTATCGTAAGTAATTATCTAGATGAAAAATATGTATTGTGGCTTTCAAGTATTCAGGCGTTGCAAATATTTTATTTTGCTTTTAGACGATTTAAAATAATGACGGCCACCCCACCCTTTACTTTTGTTTTTATTTTTATTGGTTTTCTCCTCTGGATCATTTCGGGTCTATCACTTAACACTTTCGTTGATATTCCATCTGTATCTCTACAGTATGATGGAGCAATTTTGGCTTTTATCCTTGGAATTGGTTCGAAACTTATTCCTGGAATTTTAGGACATCCAGACACGCTAGGGACTCCTATTTCAAAAAAACCCGGTTATTTAAACTCTATTCCACTCTACTTTTATTTATTAATGCTTGTTTATTTTATTAGTTTTTTTATTCCTATTTTATACGCCAATTGGCTGCGCTTTTTTGTGGTGTTCTTTATTGGTATTAAATTTTGGAAAATACAAAAACTACCAATAATAAAATCGGCGCTTACATATTGCATGTGGATTTCATCAATTCTTATAGTACTAAGTGTATTATTGAAGGCAATTTGGCTTGAAGGATTTATCCATGCTGGACATTCATTTTTTATTAACGGTATTGTATTATTGAGCCTGCTTGTTGCAACCAGGGTACTACAGGCGCATGGCCCAATAAATCGGAACCTCGAAAATTCATATTGGCTTTACATAATTACATTTTGCATCTTTTTGGCCTCAGCTACTCGCGTAAGTGCGTTTTTAATGCCAGAAGGTTATTACCGCCACTTGGCCTATAGCTCATTTACTTTAGGAATTGGAATCATCATTTGGGCCATAAAATATTTAAAATACGCTAGTGTTTATCCTAAGGGTAATATTTTAAGTGGATCAAAATAAAACTACTGTTTATTCTTGCTCTGGTTGTTCAAACGTTGCCCAATTGGCAAATAGGATCGCTGTACATTTAGATCGTCAAAAATTAGCAAAAATGTCTTGTATCGCAGGCGTAGGTGCCAGTGTGCCAAGTTTAGTGAATGTGGCAAAAAATGCTTCAAAAATAGTCGTTATCGATGGATGCCCTATAGAATGCGCAAAAAAATGTCTTAATAATCAAAATATTTATAATTTCGAACACCTGGTATTAACTGATTTAAACCTCAAAAAAAATAGTTCATCAGATGCTACTGAAGATGAATTCTTAATGACTTTAGCTGAAGTTAAAAAAAGAATTTAATTCAATTTTTTACTAATGTAGATCATAACCAAATTTGGCTTTTTAACCTATAAAAAGAATAAACCAAAAACTAGGATATTTTTTTATGGAAAATACTTTTATGGCCTACGTGGAAACTCTTCCCGGCTGGCATCCCGTTCAAACTTATTTCACTGAAAATTTTATATTGAAAAAATTATTACATAAACTCTCTGAAAGTGATCCGGCAAGTGATTTCGAAAAATTTTTTAGTTTCTTTAACCAAGTAGCAGAAGTTGATATCCGCTATACAAGAAAGGAAAACCAATTATTTCCTTATTTAGAAAAGTATGGCTGGATGGGACCAAGTCAAGGTATGTGGTCATTTCATGATGCCAACCGAGACATTATCCGTTTTATTAGAAAAAAAATTGAAGAAAAAAATATAGAAGAAGTAAAAAATCATATTCCAGTACTAATTGGCGAATTACAAAGAATGATGTTAGTTGAAGAAAACACGCTTCTTCCCTACGCTTGCCAATTGTTAAAAGAAAACGATTGGAAAAATATGCTCAAAGG
>CAYWBR010000058.1:0-17145 GCA_964456675.1 uncultured Bacteriovorax sp.
CTAAAATATTTTACTCAAGGCTTAGTTTAAGATTGGTTATTAATACGAACTTGCTTATCTTTTGAGTGATATTGTCAGGTATTCTAGAAATTTTTTGCGACTTATGGTTTTTCCTCCTAAGCTTTCGACAACGGGGGTTACCATCTGAGTATCTAAGTAGGGTACCTTTAGCTCTGCTAATTTTGAAACTAAAGCGACTAAGGCAATTTTTGAAGCATTGCTTTCTAGATGAAACATTGATTCACCTGAAAAATACATATTAATATTTACGCCATACAAACCACCAACTAATTTTCCATTTTGATTTACAACTTCTACCGAATAGGCAAAACCGCTTTTATGGAGTTCAATATAGGCTTCAATAATTTCTTCAGTTATCCAAGTTGATTCCTGATCTTTTCTTTTTTGAAGAGCACAATTTTTTATGACTGCTTCAAATTGGGAATTAAAAAAAATATCATATTGAGATTTTTTTAAAATTTTTTTTAAGCTTTTTGATATATGAAGTTCTTCCGTAATAAGTACCCCACGTGGGTCGGGGCTAAACCACGCTAGGGGATAATCATCATTTATTGGCCATGGAAAAATACCTCTAGAGTAAGCAAGTAATAATGAATCAACTTCTAAATCCCCTCCAAGTGCTAAAAGCCCATGGTCATCAGCTTGTTCGACTGGTGGAAAATCTAAAATTGCCATGACTAGTATCTCCAGCTTTTATTTATCGTGTTTTTTTACGCTCATTGCTTGAATGAGAAAAGTGGATAAATGATTTGCGACCATTAAAGTAGTTTCTGGTTCCATTTGGTTGATGTGACTAGATTTTACTTGAGGAGCTATTTCCATAATATCAGCTCCTGAAATGGTAAAATTCTCAAAAAGCTTTTGCATAATGAGCATGGGTTCATAAGGGGAGAGTCCGTCTGGTTCAGGAGTTCCGGTTGCCCCTGCATACTTTTGATCTAGGCAATCAATGTCAAAACTTATGTATAGTTCTTGGACACCAAGATTATTTAAATGCTCGATAATTTCAAGGGCAACCTTTTCCGCTTTTTCACCCAGCAATTCATGAGTCCAGTATTGTCGGTGTTTAAACGTAGTTTCCCAGTGATTTCTTTCTTTTCCACTAGAGCGAATGCCTAATTGAATTAGATACTCTGGCCCAGTTAAATATTGCATTACTTGTGCAGTCCATGTCCCAAAGCAAATATCAATTCCCAGTCGTTGCTGTAATAGATCAGTGTGCGCGTCGAAATGAATTAAGGCCACTTTTACTCCACGGGCCTTTTTTTCTTCCAGGTAAGCTCTTACTACGGGATAACTTGCGGAGTGATCCCCTCCAATAGTAAATAATCTTTTATGTGGAAAAACTTGGTGAAGCGACTTGGCGAAATCATAAGCGATTGAAAGAGGAGAAACTGGTAAATGAATTTTTTTATCTGAGTAAAGAGCTTCTCTACAATTGGTTATTGTTTCGCTATTTAAA
The DNA here is from genome assembly GCA_964456675.1 of uncultured Bacteriovorax sp. Classification (GTDB taxonomy): domain Bacteria; phylum Bdellovibrionota; class Bacteriovoracia; order Bacteriovoracales; family Bacteriovoracaceae; genus Bacteriovorax. The sequence continues at coordinate 1,484 of CAYWBR010000058.1, forward strand.
TACTTATCATGTAAAAGATGAGGAATGACACGAACGTCTCCGATATCAAGTGCCCGTAAATCATCTCCTGAGTTTAAGAGAGATTCTCGTAAAAAAAGTGGCCCCCAATTAGCACCGCGCTGAATTCCACCACCAGAATCGCTGGGGATGCCAAAAATTAAAGTATCGTGCAATGGCAATTTTTCTAGTGAATCTTCCCAAATTTTTTGAATATTTTCTGTTGTACGATACATCTTTTGATAGAGATTATTTTTTTTCTCTTTCGCTGTATGTACCGTGAAAACGCCATTACCTGGAATGGTCAGATAGAGTTTCATTTTATTTTTTAATTCACTCCAACTTATTATGTTTTGATTTGGCACACTTGGATCCTTTATGGTTATATGAGGTAATGATCTGCAATTCGATTTTTTAAGTTTATTTTTTCGTAGGTCTCTAAGAATTCATTTAATGGCATTTGTTTAAAATTTTTAAGAATTTCCATAATGTAATTTTGAGTATTATTTTCGAGGTTGTAATAGACCCCGGCAATATGAGAAGTGGTTTTTAAGTTTCTTCTAAGTATGCTTTCAAATTGATAGGGCTCATTTTCAAAAACATCTAAATAGGCAAATGCTTCTGGATTCCCATCAAGAAAAGCTAAAAGATCGAGCGTGTTGACAAGCTCACCGCGTGCGCAATTGATAAAAAGCCCCGAAGGCGATAGCTTTTTTAAAAAATCAGCATTTATCATATGAAGAGAGCTAGGATTTAAACTTGCTGCCATGATGATAACGTCAAAGAGATTATTCTTAATGGCCAGTTCACCATACCCTTTAAAAGGATCGTACAGAAATAAATTATCAACTAAAGGGTTCAGGGCCTGATAAACTGTATTTCCAATCATTCCCATTCCAATAATTAAAATATTTTGTTCTGACAGTAATTTCCTTGGCCATTTTCGTTGAGGATTCCAGCTGTTTTGATTAGGTGCAAGTGAGAAATGGGAAAATAATTCAGCTAAAATAACTTCACTGACAGCATTTGCTCGTAGCGGATTTCCTAAAATGATTGGGCAATCAATGCTATTAACAAAATCTAGATTAAAATTATCATAACCAGAATTAGGGTGAATAATGAGCTTTAAATTTTTTTTAAAATCATTTTCGAACAAGTTAAATTTGGTGTGCGTGTTGGTTATGATAATATCGGGCGTTTCGTTGCATTCAATATGCGTGGGATTTTTAGGAGAAGAAATGTATTTAAACCCCAGGGACTCAAAATTCTTTTTCTCGTTAGTAATAAAAGCCTCACTCCAATAAGGAGAGAGGCTCATTCTTTTAATAGTTATGGCCGAAATCGAATTCTTGATAGACATATCTTCTCTTTGTAACTCGGCAGCTTCGGTTAATTATTTTTTTACCATCTTCACTGCGAGTTCCAATAGTAGTGTAGCATTTTGTCGACTTTTTGGCAAAAATGTCTTTACCTTCTTCGTCCTTTCCATCACTTTCAAAACCAAGCTTTGGTGAGAGATCAAATTTGTTTTTCATTTGCAGCACTTTGTCTTCTTCGGCACTAAAGTAAGTTTCCATAGTAAATTTGGAACCAAGAAAATATTGGATTTCACCAACATTATCTGGGCTAATTGTATTGCGTTGTAGTTGATATTTAGTAGGCCAAGAAACATTTCCGAATATTAAGTAAATCAATTCAGAGCAGACAATTTTATCTAGCGTCTCTACGTCAAAATTGAAATCGTAGTCTTTACCTATTTGTAACATACCACGCAGTACTGCTTCATAAAGATCATCACTTTTTTGTAAGATATCATTTTTTCTAAGAATTGCTATCTCATCTATGTTCATAAATTCTTCTAGCGTAGCTAGTCGAACACCTGAACGGACAGCTTCTAAAACAACTTTTCCGTTTTCAATTTCATGTTTGTATGGCTCAAGGCTTGGATGATTCCAAAGTCCTAAAGATTCTAATTCTTTTTTATTGCCTAAATAAATCGCCACATGGCCAAAATGTCCAGGAATGAATTTGTCAGTTAGAGCAAATGGAGTTTTTTCTAGTAAGATATCCATCGGTTTTAGTTTAGATAAAATTTCATTTTGTGCCATTTTATTGTTTGCTAAATGACCTTCTCGCCATCTAATTGATCCTGCGAGATTACCAAAGATTTTACTAATGGTATCAGTGATCGTATTGGCCACAGAGTAAAACATATCGATGAAAGTATAGCTTTTATTAGGTATGTCGAGTGTACCGTCAATGATTTCAGGAAGGCGCTGGTTAGAAACCAGAGTATCAGTTAATATTAGTGCTAAATCATCTTTTTCAAAAATTTCAGTTAAATCTTTGTATGATTTTTTTATCAAAAATAAATTCTTTCTGAATTTTTTATTTTTATTTGTTTCGACTACATCCTTTAAAAGATCAATTAAATCATCAAAAGTCATATTGTCACCGATCTGTGATTCTTGGTTTTTGAAAATGCTTTTCACTATTCTTCGTAAGTAGCCGTTGCCATAGTAGATGGGGTACAAATCTAGGAAATGATCTAATATAAGTACGTTTCCGGTGCTGAATATGAGTTGAGATTTTATGGTTGCATCATTGCTAAGTTTCGCATTTATTTTATCTGCTAAGTCTAAGTTTTTTATTTGGTAAATTTCTGAAAAAGACAGTATTTTTTTAGATAATAGGTAATAGATAGAAATGGTTTTTTTGATAAAATATAAATCATCACCAGAAAGAGCTTCTTCGTTATCAATTTTTTTAGTAATTATTTTACCGATACGTTCAGATAAGATTTTATATTCTTGGTATACTTTTAATAATTCAAAATAACTACTCAGGTTTTGATCTATAGAAATTAAAGGATTTTCTGTTTCCACTTTAAGAGTTTCAAGGCGTTGTTCAATATCAAAAAAAATCTGAACGAATTCGATGGGGTCAGATTTTTCTTTTTCAACCAGAATGATCTCTTCATTATTGGTGACACTGATTCTTGTTTCAAGAATTTTATCTATTCCGGTAGCTTTTCCATCATCTTGTGCAACTGCAGTAGTATTTACCAAGAGAAGCATAAAGAGAGGAAGCATAAATTGATAAATTTTCTTTTTCATGGCAATTACCCTAAGAAATCCATTTAGTTTATTCACTTAATGTTAGTTTAAAATTGTATTTCTTGGGGAAAAATCCATAAATTTTTTATGCTGTCTAAAAACTTGCCAGTTTGTTTTGATGAAAATTCGAGGGTTTAGGAACTCTATCCTTGACATGAATTGAGTAATTTGGGTAAATGCTACATAAGGAATTAAGAAATATATGATTACAATAAAGTCCCAAAGAGAAATAGAGTTAATGCGTAAAACCTGTGCACTGGCCGCTAAAACTATGGAGTATATTGCTCCTTTTGTTGTTCATGGTGTAACTACGGAAAAAATAAATCAATTATGTCATGATTTTATTGTATCCCACAACGCTTATCCTTCCCCTTTAAACTATCATGGATTCCCAAAGTCCATTTGTACTTCTGTAAACGAAGTTGTTTGTCACGGCATTCCTTCAGAAAACCAAATCTTAAAAGATGGCGATATTTTGAATATTGACATCACTACTTATTTAAATGGCTTTCACGGTGATACTAATAAAACGTTTATAATCGGAGAGGCTGCACCACATGTACAAAAATTAGTGAGTGTTACTTATGATTGCATGATGGCCGGAATAAAAACCGTCTGTCCAGGTGGACATATTGGCGATATTGGTGCTGCCATTATGGAATTGGCCCATAAGAATGGCTATAGTGTAGTTGAAGATTACTGTGGCCATGGAATTGGTAGAGAGTTTCACGAAGCACCTCAAGTTGTTCACGTTGGAAAAAGAGGAACTGGCCCAATGATGAAACCAGGGATGACGTTTACGATTGAGCCAATGATAAATTTAGGAGTTAAAGAAACTAAACTTCTCAACGATGGCTGGACAGTGTTAACTAAAGATAGAAAATGGTCAGCTCAATTTGAGCATACTATACTTGTCACCGATTCAGGTTTTGAAATTCTTACTATAAGATCAGATGAAATCCATCCATAAAAATAATTTTAAATTAAATGAAGCGATAAACCTTCATCGTGAGTTTTGTCGCCATAAAAACAATCTTGGTGAGCTTAAAATCGCTCGAACTGAGGTCCTATGTTATTGTACAGGATTAACTAAAAGTCACTTCACACATCTTATGCAAAAAGGAAGTGAGGCATATAATATAGACTCCTTAATGCTGGATACGCGTGCAGGATATCATTGCACGGGATGCTCAATTGATTTAAAGAAATATTGGTCAAGCGAGTTAGCAAGATTTGGTCTTGTGTCTTTGAAAGTTAAACTAGAAAGAACACGATTTTCTAAAGATGGCAAACGAATAAGTTACTCTGGACATTATCCTGTGTATTGGATTGCTAAAATCACCGAACTGCAAAAAGAGTGGATGGAAAGAGAAAATTTTGTAGAGCAATTTAGTTTTGAAATTATCGATGCCCCCGTGCCTTATGTTGATTTTAAACTAATTGGAAATTGTGAACATAATAAAGCTGAAATATATTTTACCCATTTTATTCACTTTGTAGAATTTAGAACAAATGCTAAGTGGCACTTCAAGCTATTTTTTTAGCTAGTTTTATTTTTAATTCGACATTCCGCTTTTAACTTTTGAAAATTTTTAATCATTTTAAAGGTTTTTTGAATTTCTTTTTTTAATGTATTAATTACGTTGTGGGAGATTTCTTCTTCTGTATATTTTATTTTTTCTTTGATTTTTTTTAGCTCTGGGATTTTTTGATCTAAACAATTGGGGCCGCTAAGCTCGGACTGTAAATTACCTAAATGGCGTAAAAATAATTGGGGGAGGGATTTTTGATATTCTAAAAGTAAAGCACGCTTAATTTCTTTATTATCACCATAGAAATCAAATAACTCTGTAGCGTGTAGCAATTGCATTTCAAGCAATCGCTCAGCAGGGTGTGGTTCATTTTTATGGCAAATAATCTGAAAATATTCATCTTTAAGATTGAGTTCACCTGTTTGAGCAAGGTCGTTAATGATTTCTGTATTAAGTTTGGAGCGCGCATTGGTTATTTTTTTTAAGTGATAGCGCTCTTCTTCAAGTCCAAGGCATTTTAAAAGGGATGTGCTAGAGGCGTTAACCAGAGAGGGGAACACGAGAATTATTAAAATGGTAAATTGGCGAAGTGCGTTGTTATTCATAGGATTATCCATCACTCATTTTGATTTTCAAATATTTATCTAAAGTATATATTGTGTCTGTACTGTGATCAAGCGAGGAAATAGTGAAAGAAATGAGCTTCTGGGATCATATTGAGGAGCTAAGAAAAACATTAATGAGGGTGGCCTTGATCGTCGTAGTGTTTCTTCTTATAACACTTACATTTGTTGACCAGATCACGGAATTTCTACTGGCTCCTTTGCGAGAAACATTTCAAATGTCCGGATCACAGGGGGAAATTGTTTATCACTCTATTTTTGAAAAGGCGATGGTACAGCTAGATGTTTCAATTTTTTGGGCCATCTTTTTTTCGGCACCTTTTTGGTTTTATGAAGTTTGGAAGTTTATTAGACCAGGACTTTATTCAAACGAAGTTAAAACTATTAAGCCATTTATGCTTCTAGGACTGGTTCTTTTTATTTTAGGTGTTGTTTGTGGATACCTGGCACTGCCTTATGTTTTTAAATTCCTTATGGGAGTAGGTGTACAAGGGGTTAGTGCCAACATCAATCTTCGCGACTACATTTCAACAGTAAGTAAGGTTTTATTACTACTCGGTGCTATTTTTCAGGTTCCAAATGTCATTTTAATCTTAGGTTTTATGGGAATTGTAACCAAACAATTTTTGCGCTCGATTAGGCGCTATGTATATGTGGGCCTGGCAGTCTTTGCTGCTATTTTTTCACCTCCTGATGTTTTTTCCATGACGGCGGTGTGGATTCCTCTTTGTATCTTGTATGAAGTAGGCGTGGTTCTCGTTGCTTGGGTAGTTCATCCTTGGTTGTATAAGCAACAAGGAATGAAGGGTGAATAAAAAAAAATTAAAAGGATATATTATATGATTTTAGTTACTGGTGGTGCTGGTTTTATTGGAAGTGTTCTCGTAAAAGAACTCAATAAAAGAGGTCACAAAGATATTGTTATTGTTGATCGCTTAAAAGATTCAGAGAAGTGGCGAAACTTGCGTGAATTAAAATATTGCGACTACTACCATGCGGATGAATTCCTCACGAGTGAAAATGAAGATCTATTTAGTGAATTGACTTGTATTTTTCATATGGGGGCTTGTTCTTCTACTACTCAAAAAGATATGGACTACTTAATGAAAAACAATGTGTATTACACACAATCACTTTTTGAAATTGCTAGAAATCAAGAGATACCTTTTATTTATGCCAGCTCTGCGGCCACTTACGGCGATGGAGAAAATGGTTATCGTGACGACCATGAGTTAGTCGGAAATCTTCGTGCGTTAAACCCATATGGGTATTCCAAACAACTAGTTGACGAGTGGATATTGAGTCAAAAACATAAACCCAAGCATTGGTTTGGTTTAAAGTTTTTTAATGTTTATGGCCCAAATGAAGCTCATAAAGGTGAAATGCGCTCACTGGTTCATAAGGCTTATGGCCAAATTTTAGAAACCTCTAAAGTTTTGCTTTTTAAATCTCATAAAGAAGGGTTTAAGGATGGTGAACAGTTGCGGGATTTCGTTTACGTCGTGGACGTAGTTAATGCCATGATTGAGATGATGAATCCAAAAGTTTTAAAATCATCTGGAATTTATAACCTAGGCTCTGGACATGCCAGAAGCTTTTTAAACTTGGTAGAGTCAACTTTTAAGGCCATGGATAGAAACGTAAATATAGAATTTATTGATATGCCGTTGTCGATAAGAAGCCAGTACCAGTACTATACAGAAGCAGATATGACCAAATTCAAATCAGTTTTTCCTGATTTTAAATTTCATAGTTTAGAAGAAGGTGTAACAGATTACGTAAAAAACTATTTAATGAAAGATCGAAACTATTAGGGATATAAATGGCAAAATTTCAAGGTGGGTTAAAAGAAGCGGCCAGAATGCTTGGTGGATTAACTCGGGATGCTCAAAAAAAAATTTTGAATCTTATTGCCAAGAAAGATCCTTCACTGGCAAGCCAATTAGAAAAAAACCTCTATTCGTTTGAGGATATTCGCTACTTAACTCCCATTCAGTACATTGAATTTTTACGTGAGATTAAGGTTTCAGATTTTGCACTTGCACTTCGCATGGGAAGCACGGATTTAAAAGATTTTGTGTTTAAAAATTCGCCGCGAGGCATCCGTCAAGAAATCGAAGAAATACTCATGGGTCCTCCAAAGTTAGCTACGCAAGTAACAGAGGCCCAGGAGAGAGTGATGGCGGTATTTTTAAATAAGATTGATAAAGGTGAGCTTGTCATAAACCGCCAGGATTCTTTGGTTTAAAGCTCTGTCTAGGGCCAACATCAGTGCCAAAATTTCGCAGTCAATAAAATTACTCAGGTGCAATTTGTCTCTTTGCTCTATTGTTGTTCCACCTTGGCACCACAAAAAGTCTTGAAGCGACGTCTAAACTCATTGAATAGTGGTCCTATGGCCATAGGACCGCTTTGGCATAAGAAATGCTTTAGATAATAGTAAAGAGACAATCTAGGATGGACTGGACTCTTTGGCATAGTTTAGGATGAACAATGCATAAAATATCTAAGGAAGGATCATTTTACACAAGGAGAAAACATGGAAAGAAGACATTCGTTATGCACTCCCAAGTTTGTAAAGTGGCAAAATAGGAAACGCTCTGACTCTTGGTGGACTGTATCTAATTATGAGATAGCAATCACCTAAAAATGACATTTGTTTAAATTTTTAGTAGGGCGTATCTTCTTTCAACTTCAGGAGGAAATTGAATGAAGAGCGCCCTTTTTGTTTTCGCTAAATTTGTTTTACTGACAATGGCATTTTGTACACTTTCAGTTAAAGCCAATGATCTTAGCATTGAGCCGCTTTTAAAAGTTGATCATCTTAAAGATTCACCATCAATCAGTATTGTTAGAGATTTTATGAACGAAGTTCATAGCGATCTTGATTCTTATTATGTTATTCAAGATAGAAATTTAAAACTTCCACTTAAGCATTCATGTGTTCAAAAATCAAAGACCGAAGTTGTTCGCATGATCACTAAATCGATTATGCATACGCTGAAGTTTTATCCAGATGAAGACCTACCTATTTCTGAGGCCATTAGTGATTTAAAAATGTACTTAAAAGAAGATAAATATGAAATGTGTTCATTTTCTCGCATTATAAAAGATGAGAAATTTGACCATTCTTTATTTTATTCTTTAGATGGCGCATTTTTTCTACGTTTAGACTTTATAACACCAGCGAAATAAATTTAATTTTCAATTCAGGGCCTATGCGACACCTATTTGGGGCCATTAATTCGTAATTTTCTCTAAATATTTTGGCATATAACTTGCTCATGTAAATTCATCTATCAAGGAAGATGGATAAGAGATCAAAGGATTTGGTTTTTTAGTACAGGGATGAATTTTTAAAGAGAGGAGTTCATAATGGAAGCATCGGTTAAATTACAGTTTCAAAATCTTTTTGGCGAAATGAAAAAAAATTTAATTAATGAAATGAAACTTCAAGAAAATGAACTTGAATGGCAAAAAGGAGATGAAACTGATCTTTCAAACGACGATCGTGAACGCCAGTTAAAACTGAAATTACTTAGTCGTCAGACATTTATGTTGAAAAAAATAGATAATGCTCTTTTAAAGTTGGATGAAGGAACGTTTGGAGTGTGTGAAGAATGTGATGGTGATATAGAAATTAATCGGCTAAGAGCAAGGCCAATAGCCACACAATGCATCCACTGCAAGGAAGAAATGGAGCGCTCAGAAAATCATATGTTATATGAAAAACGCTCTCACACTAATGGAAGTAGTTTTAAAAATAATATCATACCAATTACTTTAAGAGATAAAAATCAAATTGCTCTAGCTAATGCAAGTGACTTTTAAGAACTAAAAAGCCCTCAGTTTTAAGATGAGGGCTTTTTCATTTTATTTTATAAATTCAAAGTGTCGAATCACACCCTTCATATCAACTGTATATATATTTTTGCCACTAATTGACGGCGAAGCAAAACTTTCTGTTTTAAATTCAATAGACGTAATTAGTTCACCAGTATATGCATTTAAAATATACAAGCCACCTTTGGGACCTTGAAATAAAATGGTATGTGTTTCAGGGTCAAATGTTGGGCTTGAGAGTGCATAATTTGATAATTCACTCGGTGAAAATTTAAATAGTTGTTTTCGAAGATTTAATGAAAACCCGTAAACTGATCCTTCAAGATCTGCTCCATATATATATTCGTCTCCATTATGTTTGACGTATGTTGGTTTTCCAACCAATGGCGAAGCAGTCGGTATAGCAAGAATGGGAGAGCCTGAAATGCTGTCAAGGCAATAGAGTGAACCTAAGTCTGATTTAAAATAAATTTCACCTAGGACAAAACACACCATGCCGGAATCAGTGGCAATGGGCTGCATCCAATTTGAAAGAGGTAATTCTTTTTTCCAGATTGTTTTACCTGTAATCAAATCGTACTTACTTGCGTAACGTTTTTCCTGAGTTTGTTTATTTTTTTCATTTCCAGTGCCAGCATAGACAAAACCATCGCGAATCGCTACCGAAGCATCAATGTGACCGTCGTTTGCCTTCCAGAGCAATCGAAGATCAGGAGCAGTCATCGCATGGATGCCATCTTTACCTGCAACTGCAATGAGGATGTCATGGCCTTGATAATTTGTGTAGACTGGGGTTCCTTCAGTGTGGCCCTTGGTTTTATAAGTGGACTTAAGTTTTCCAGATCTCAAATCATAACTATAAATTCTAGCGCTATGAGTGTCGTGAGAACCTTCTCCTGTGTATAAATGATCTTTGGCAATAACCGGCCTTGTCGCAATAAAGGTCCCCACGTAAAACTCTCTGATCGGTGCGAGAGTTTGTAGGTCAATTTCTTCAACAATTCCATGAGTGCTTGCTCTAAATAGGGAATCTTTAGCAATTAATATTGAGCGAAAAGACCCACCTTTTAGTTTTTTTTCTTTTACAAGTTTTAACGAAAAGTTGTGCAAATTACTAGGTTGATCAGAATTAGCAACTGTCTCAAAAATATGTAAGCGATCAGCGGATAAAGAGTACGATGTTGAGCTTGGTGTTGCGGTGTGATTCTTATCTATCGTATGGAGAAAACGTGGGTGGTTTTTTACATACTGGTGGCCATAATAGATTCCATAGCTAGTTAAGTTAAAAGCAATGGCCGCAATGATGACTCTTTTAGTAAGCAACACCTCTAAGAGCTGCTTTGGACCATCGGTTTTTAATTTTAATCCAAACCAACCAGCAATGATGGAAGCAATACTAGAGAGTAAAACAGTAAGTGCTGTTAGCGGAACAAGAACAGTGGGGATAACAGCACTATATCCATCAATAGAGATTACTTTTAGAGTTATTAGAAAATTAAAAAAAGATTTAAGGTACAGTGATAGTTCCATTATTTCCATCCAACCAAATTTTATCCCCATCTTTAAAAATGAGGTGGCATTGATAAAGTTGTCCAACTGCCGGAAGACCCATTTCTCTAGCAACAATGGCCGCGTGTGAGAGAATTCCACCTTTTTCGACAATTAGTCCCTTTGCTTTTATAAAAAGGCCAGTCCATCCAGGGTCTGTTGATTCTGTCACAATGATGACATTTTCTGGCCACAGACTGGTATCGACGTTTTCGGGGTCAAGAACAACTCTAACTTCCCCATAGACCATGCCTGGGCTTAAAGCTTCTGCAGTGAAATATTTTTTCCCATGACCAACTCCTTTTAAAAGAGTTTCTTCTAATTCTTGAAGTTGAAATAGTGGAGGCAGGGAGATTTTTTTTAAGAATTTTTTTTCATCTTTAAACTGATTAATACTTTGGATATTGAAATCGTGATTAAGGATTTGATCGATACTTAAGTAAAAAATATCTTCTTTCAAATGAGTGATTTCTCCAATACGTAAAAGGTGTTTTCGTATTAAAAAATACTCTTTTAAATAGTGCATTTTAAATTCTTCTCTTAAGAATAGTAGTTCTTTTAATATGCTCCACTCTTTTAAAAGTAATTCTTTTTTGTAGGTTTTAAGAGCAGTTATTTTGTCTTCTGCTGAAGGAGTATTTTTAATGTTTTTTTGTAGTAAGTCTTTATTGCTTATTCCTTTGATGAATGCAGCTTCGCCAATTTCAACATAGCGAGGATTAGATAAATCAAGGTCCCCGATTCCCCGGTGACCAAACTCTTTTAAGAAATCTTTTTGAAGTTCAGGGTTTATTGAAGCATCTCTGTAGGCGTGCTGCATTTTAAAGGTAATTGTTTCAAATCCATTTTGCATCCAAAGTTCAATGGTTTTATCTATTTCATCGTCTAAGACAACACCTTTTAGAAAACTCTTAATTGTTTGAGATGTGGATTCAATTAAGGTAACAAGTAACATAGGGGATCTGAGAGTATAGCGGGAAAAATGCCCAGTTAAGGCAAAAAGCTTCTCGGTGGCTTCGTCGAGTGTTAGATTTTCTGTATTAATAGTATTGTCAAAATAATTTTTTTGGCTTCTTAATTCTTCGAGGTCCGCTTTTAGTTCTTTGATTATTTCTCTTCTGTTAGATGAAACTTTTAGTCCAACTTTAATCATGCGATACCAAATCTTTGGAGTCTTAAATACTATAGTTGGCGTGAGTTTTTTCCAGTCAAAGACAAGCTTCGGTCTTGGAAATCGGACATAGGTATAGGGGATGGCACCGAAATAAAAGTCGGCAAGTTTTGATAGAACCAAATGCCCTCGACCAAATATTTTCTGCAATAAAGAATTATCTGGAAGATTTACATTGAATGGAAAATGTCGGTAACCTATTTTTTGTAAGGCCAAATCATATGCGCCGTTTGGAGCAAAGACTTTTTGCCAGATAGAAAATGTTGCAGGAGTCACTACGCCGGTCCATTCACCAAACGTGCTGCCATCAAATAGAGTGTCTAAGGGATAAATTCCTTTTAATTTTTCAATCTCTTGCAAGATTATTTTTTTCTCTATTGATCGACTGTTTTTTGTAGTAATTGGACGAGATTGCAAAACGAAAAATTTTTTTTCATGTTCTCCTGGAATTTGACCATAAGCCCATTCCATATCAACTTCATAGTTGAAATCGTGTTTAATCTTTTCGCCCCAAAAAAGAATTTCTTTCAGGGGAATATCTGTCTTTTCATCGATTGTACTAAATTTTTTTGGTGTTTTTTTTCCAGAAACAAGATCCTCGCCAAGCCCTTCAACGGACTCAATTAACCAAGGGGGCGGAAAATCAGTATCAATTTGTTCTTTAGTTGGATCTTTTGAAAAATAAACTCCAGCATAAATTGGCGCCACCATGACTTGCAAAACGACATTCATTTTTGCAGTGTCTTCGCTTTGTGAAAAAAATTTACGATAAATAACAGATGGCCCTTTTTGAGAAGATTCAAAGCATTTCTGTATTGCAATTTTTAGGTCATTTTCGCTTTTAATGTTTAAAAAAGTAGTATTTTGACCGGCAAAACTATTTTCTCCGGAGTCTTCACCTTTGGCCGAACTTCTCACTGCCAAGGGCGCGTGGTTTACGCTTTCCCACCATTTTAAAATTTGTTCGTATACTTGATCCGTTGGTAAACTTGAAAGAACTGCACCATTTGGAACAGGGTAGCCTTGTTGAAGCATCATCGCTAGCATGTATGCTTTGGAGCCCACATCGGTATTTTCTTTATCTAAATCAGCAAAAGGAGTGAACATAATATCCCCTAAGTTAACTTATTTAGAGATTATATTTAAAATTCTTTGTATTGTATGATTTAGATCAAGTTAGGAGTTTTAAATCGCTCGCTAAGTTCTTCAAGATTTAATTCTTGTAGAAGTTCTTTTAGTTTTCTTTGCTGTCTAGGGTTCGAGTTTTGGTGTTTTCTTGCAATGATGAGCTCATTTTTCATCGAATGTTCAAAGCCCACAAGTTCAGTTACGCTAACTTGGTAACCGTAGGATTCTAACCTTAAAGCGCGGCACACGTTAGTCAAATGGCTACCGAATTCTCTGGTATGTATAGAGTGACGCCATAGTTCTGAAAGCCCTGTTTTATTTAAAGAGTCACTTTTATGATTTTTTAAATATCGAGCGACCTCCGCTTGACAGCAGGGAACAAGTATTATGGCTTCAGCATTTTTTTTAAGTGCAAAATCAATGGCATCGTCAGTTGCAGTGTCGCAGGCATGAAGGGCCGTAACGATTTCAACTTTATTGGGTATAGATTTTTCAGCTATTGAGTCATGTACTTTTATTGACAAAAAATCCATGCGGGAAAAACCTAATCTATTTTTTAATTCAATGGACTTGTTAATTAATTCTTCTCGGAATTCAACTCCAAAAATTTGTCCTAATTCTCTTTGTTTAAAGAAAAGATCGTAGAGAATGAAGCCCAGATAGGATTTGCCGGCACCATGATCAACTAAGCTCCAGTTTGAATTTGGGTATTTTTCTGCCGTAGCGTTTAGAATTGGTTCAATAAAATTATAAAGGTGATAAACTTGCTTAAGTTTTCTGCGAGAGTCTTGGTTTAGGGCCCCATCACGAGTTAAAATATGCAGTTCTTTTAAAAGTTCAATTGATTGATTTTCACGTATTTCTGGATGTTTTTGTACCATGTTATGAAGATAACAAAGAATTTACTAGAATTAAAGGAAGAAGATACCTTTTCTTGAGCTTTTTTATGCCTTTGTTAAGATATATAAATAGGTATTTTTAGTAGAGGAATTAAAGTGAATATCGAGACAGAGCTATTAAATAGAAAAAAGAGTAATTTTTTGGAATTTGGTGATCGTACAAATTCGATTACCAGTTTATACCCACATTTTAAAACACATTTTCAGGATTCTGGGGATGCTCATTTGAGTTATCTTGAAACGAATCAAAGTTTTATCGTTGCTAGTGAGCCAATGAGTCGTTTAAACGAGAGAAAAGATTTTGTGATAAATTTTTTCAATTCAATAAGCGTTAATAAAAAAATCAAACGAAAGGTTATTTTTCCAATATCTGAAAATCTTTCAAACCAATTAAAAGAAGAAGGCTTTTTTTCCTGGCAAGTTGGAGTCGAACCGATTTTTGATTTAAAACAATATTTTGACATGCCACACGATGTGCTAATGGAGTACCCACTAGCGAGAGCTTTAAAAAAAAGAGGAGGGGAGGTTCGGGAAATTTTAGAAGATGAAATTTCGCAATATCGCCCCGCCTTGGAAAAAATTTTAAAATCATGGAAAGAATCAAAATCAAGCAACGAGTTTGGGTTTTTAAATAGGGTTGATCCATTTTGTCTAGATGACTTTAAACGATTTTTTATTTTAATTGACCGAGGTGAGGTGCGTGCATTTTTAACTGCTGCACCAATTTATATGAATCGGGAAATCATTGGTTATTTTTTTAATGATATCATTCGTGGTTCAGGTGTTCGAGCAGGGAGTAATGATCTACTCATACTTGAAGCGATGAAAATTTTAAATAGCGAAGGCGTAAAAGAGGTGCGCTTAGGAATGTGTCCGCTTGCTGAACTTCAACCAGATAACCCTCATTACAAAATTTTAAACTTTATCTATAATTATTATGATTTTGGATATAGCTTTAAAAAATTACATTCGTTTAAGAAAAAGTTAAATCCAACTAGATATCTTCCACTTTATTATGCCTCTAGTTCTAAAACGATCACACATTTTGTCATAGATGTAGTGGGTGCGCATTATCCAGATAAAACGTATAAAATTCTTTGGAACAATTTTGTTAAAACAAGTAAACAAAATTTGAAAATTAAATCCCATGCATCACCAATGTTGGTGCAACGAAAAAGTGAAAAACTAAAATCACAAAAAATAATTCACTATCTCGCCAACGTTAAATATACTTTAATTTTAACTGCATTTTTTTTAAGTCTTCACGCCTTTAAAAATTACTCAACATTCGGTACTACTTATTTTGATCAAGTCGGATATGCGACGAAACAAGTGGGGCTCGAAGGTATCTTTATGGGATCGCTGTTTCATAATCATGCTTATCATTTAATTGGAGATATTTTAAGTTTTGTTGTTTTTGGTTCAGCTGTAGAGTATTTTTTTGGTACTTGGATTTTTATGCTGCTCACCTCTGCAGGACTATGGTTATCAAATCCCTTAACTCATTTGATGATTTACATGACAGCTCCAAACTCATCACCTGAATGGTGGATAAATTTTTTGCAGGAGAAGGATTATGGAACAAGTAATGCCGTCTTTGCTCTTGTTGGAGGAGTTATTTACAGCTTGAAAAACTCGCTATGGTTAGTGGCCCCTTTTGTTTTTCACGGTATTTTCATTATTTTGCAAAGACAAAGTCTTTTGGCCTTTCATCATCTTTTGGCCATGTATATGGGGTATGCGATTATGCTTTGGTATAATCAAAGATCTAGCGCACAAAGCTTACAGTATGAATGAGACCATCT